>JANOBP010000151.1:0-4874 GCA_031411715.1 Verrucomicrobiaceae bacterium
CCAAGCCCCTGTCGAAACAAATCACCGTCCGCGAAGGCGTCGCCACCGCCGACTTCGTCTTCGACTTTACCCATTCATTGACCCTATGAGCGCTGCCGCAACCTCCCACGATCACGCCCACGATCATTCGCATGACCACGCTCATCATGAGCCTAATTTCCTGTGGAAGTATATCTTCTCCACTGACCACAAGACCATCGGCATTCAGTACGGCATCACCGGTCTCTTTTTCCTGCTCTTCGGCTTCTTCCTGATGCTCCTCATGCGCTGGAGCATCGCCTATCCTGGCGTGGCACTTCCAGGACTTGAGACGATCCGGGCCATTCCTCTAATCGGCACCGCTTTCGAAGAAATGTTTGGTCGCTGGTTGAATGCTGACGGTTCGCTGAATGGCGAGCTCTATAACATGCTCGGAGCCATGCACGGCACCATCATGGTGTTCTTCGGCATCGTTCCTCTCGGTTTCGCGGCCTTTGTGAACTTTGTCATGCCGCTCCAGATCGGCACCATCGACATGGCCTTTCCGAGGCTGAACATGCTGAGCTACTGGTTCTTCTTCATCAGCTGCGTGCTCATGGTTTACAGTTTCTTCGTCGGCACAGGCCCAGTGCAAACCGGTTGGACAATGTACTCGCCGCTCGCATCCACCGCAAACATGGGTGTGACCTCCGTTTGGTCTCACGGACACACTTGGTGGCTCACGGCCATGGTGTTTAACATTTCCGCTTCACTCCTCGGCTCGGTCAACGTCATCGCCACCACCATCAACCTGCGCGCCAAGGGAATGGGCTGGATGAAAATGCCCTTCTTTTGCTGGGCCATGTTTGTCGTCGCCTTCCTGCTTCTGCTCGCGTTCCCACCCCTCGAAGTTGCCGCCATTTTGCAGCTTTCTGACCGCGTTTTCGGTTCTTCCTTCTACCTTCCTTCAGGCTTGATGGAAGGCGGCAAACAGTTGGACATTTCCGGTGGTGGCTCTCCTCTGCTCTACCAGCATCTCTTCTGGTTCCTCGCCCATCCTGAGGTTTACGTTCTCATTCTGCCTGCCTTCGCCATTTTGACCGAAGTCATTCCCTGCAACACCCGCCGTCCGCTTTGGGGATACAAATCCATGGTCTATTCCGTGCTCACGCTCGGATTCCTCAGCTTCCTCGTCTGGGCACATCACATGTATCTCACCGGAATGGGTACAGCGATCTCCACTTACTTCCAGATCACCACCGTGTTGATCTCAGTGCCATCAGTGGTTTTGCTGACCTGCTTGATGATCTCACTTTGGGGCGGTTCGATCCGTTTCAATTCGCAGATGCTCTTTGCATCCGCCTTCCTGCCCATGTTCGGCATCGGTGGTCTCACAGGTCTTCCGCTGGCCTTCTCGTTCATCGATCTTGCTCTACATGACACCTATTACGTCATTGGCCACTTCCACTACGTCGTAGCTCCAGGGACCATTTTTGCGCTCTTCGCAGGTGTCTATCACTGGTATCCTAAGATCACAGGCCGCTTCATGAATGATAAGCTCGGCAAGCTGCACTTCTGGCCATCCTTGATCGGCATGAACCTCATCTTTGCTCCCATGTTCATTCAGGGTATGGCAGGATTCCATCGCCGCTGGTATGATGGTGGTCGCTACTTCGAGCAGACTGCTCAGTTCACCAACTGGTCCACCACGCTCACCCACAAGCTTGGAGATTTCTTCGGCCTCGACATTCCAGACAACATGCTCTCACTCAACGTGGTCATGTCCTTTGGTGCCTTCATCCTCGCCCTTGGTCAGGTGCCCTTCATCATCAATTTCTGGCTCTCCATCAAAGGCGGAGAAAAAGTCAAAAGTGACAACCCTTGGGAGGCCACCACGCTCGACTGGGCTACGCCGACCCCACCTCCTCATGGCAACTTCGTCTTCGATGTGCAAGCACATCGCGGTCCATATGAGTACAGTGTCCCTGGCCATCCGACAGACTTCTTCCCACAGTGGGAAACCGAGCACGGCAAACCCAATCCAGACGGCAGCGACGAAGTGAAATCCGCTGCAACCCATCATTAACAGAGAACTGCGAACCGAGAACTCTCATGGACATCCCCTACACAGTCAAACCCCGGCCCGACACCGGCCTCTACAACGCCAAAGTCGGCATCTGGCTCTTTCTCGCCTCTGAAGTCATGCTCTTCGGTGGCCTGTTCTCCTCCTACATCTTCCTTCGCGTCGGTGCGGATTATCCGTGGCCCGTGCATGACCTTGATGTCACGCTCGGATTTTGGAACACCATCGTACTCATCGCTTCTTCCGTCACGGTGCTCATGGCATTGGCCATGTTGAAACTCCGTAAATATGGTTGGTACCGCATCAACATGGCCCTCACCGTGATCTGCGCCGGTGTTTTCATGTTCAATAAGAGCATGGAATACGGTGCCAAGTTCAAGCACTACGCCGTCAAGCTCACCGATGGCACCTTCCTCACCGGACACCTTCCGCACGGCTACCACATCAAATTTGGTGATGTATCCGAACTCAACCTTGTCATCGCTGGCTCTAATAAAGCCGTCGACGCAGCTCCGCTCGGTTATGTTCTGCCACACGTCGCTGGCGAAGCTCCGAAATTCAAATTCCCCGACGGCAAAGAACAGGCTCTTGATGCCACAACTTTCGCAGAGTTGCGTTCTGCAACGCGGGCCGCTGCCAAAAAGGCATTCCTTGATAAACGCACCGAATTGATTGCCGCTGCGGAAAAAACGCTCGCAGAAGCCAAAGACGCTTATGCCATTCAAGAGGCGAAAAAGAAGCTTCAGGACGCTAAGAATTACAACGTCATCCCAGACACCAAAATCAAGCTCGTCGCCCTTTCTCCTCTGAAAATCGACGCTGCTCCTGGCGACCTCTTTGGCTACGACGCTACATCTATCATCTTTAAAGACGGCACGACAGCCGCAGGTAAGCTTACGGACGATAAAATGACCCTCGAAGTCGATGGAGTCGATGCTCGTGGCACTGCTCAGCCGGATAGCTCGCTCGCCTTTGATCACCGCTACCTTGGCGAGGCCTGGCAGAAGGCCTTCGTTGCGAATCGTCTCCACCACATCGCTGAGTTCGATAAAAACTACCCGACTCGCGACAAAGACAAGTCTGCTACGCTCAAGAAAGAGTCCCTCTTCCTCAAGCTACACTCCGAAACACCTCCAGCGCCCGGCGCTGAACACGGTGGCGAGCACGGAGCAGCAGCTCATGCTCCTGAGCATGGCGGTGAACATGGAGAAGCCCACCACCCGACGGTGATTCTCGAAAAGAAAGACTTCACCTTCTTCTCCAACTTCACACCGAAGCTCAACACCTACTACGCCATCTACTTCACCCTCACTGGCCTGCACGGAGCTCACGTTGTGGTAGGAGCACTCGTCCTGGCCTACTTCCTCTGCTTCGACAATCGCCGTCTTCGTGAGGATCCCGTTCATCTTGCGAACCGTGTCGAAGTCGGCGGTCTTTTCTGGCACTTCGTCGATCTCGTCTGGATCTTCCTCTTCCCCCTCCTCTATCTCCTTTAATCCATCACCGTTATGGCAGAACACATCGAAAGTCCCGAAGACATCAAGAAGTCGATCAAGAAGTACCTGCTTATCGGCTTCACGCTGATTGTGTTCACAGGTATCACCGTCTGGCTCTCCTATGTTGAGCTACCGACGCACAGCTTGAACATCCTTGTTGGCATGATCGTCGCCACCTTTAAGGCGGCGCTTGTGGCGCTCATCTTCATGCATCTCAATCACGAGAGTAAGCTGATCTACAAGATCCTCGCATTTACCGTGGCTTTCTGCATTGGACTCTTTGTTCTGTTCCTCTTTGCCAAGGATGACCCTCTCGTCTTCCACGGCTTCTACAAAGCATTCGAATAACCTCCACTATGGCACTGAAGCACTTCCACATCGTCTTCCTCGTCTTCGCCTTCCTGTGCGATGCCGGGTTCTGGCTATGGTTGCACTTCCTGCCAGAGGCTGCTGTCCGCGCCAACGCAACCGGCCTCAAGCCATTCGTTGGCATCACATGCCTCCTGATTCTCGCCTACGGCACTTGGTACATCACTCGCAAGCTCCGCACCATCCCCGACTGAGCCTCCAGCATGTCACTACCACCCTCCATCATCGCCTGCGCCACTTGTCTTGCCGACAAGGACACCGCCATTGGCCAGGCGCAGGGCTACGCCATCCTATTTTTGCTCTTCATGCTCGCCTTCATGTTCGCTGGCCTCTTTGCCATCGTCCGCACCATCATGCGTCGTCAGCAGCAGCACGCTGATAGCCTACCTGCCTAATTTGGCACTCACCCTTCCTCATCAACCTCACTTCTTCTCACATGAGTCCCTCTAGCATCAATGAATGGATCGGCCAAACCGCCAACGCCTCTGAGCACGGTGGTCTCGTCGATCACATGCTCGGCTTCGTACACTGGTTCATGCTCGTCCTGCTCATCGGCTGGAGCACCTACCTCGCCATCGCTTTCTATCGATTCAATGGCAAGCGCAGTGCCAAGGCTGACTACCACGGTGTCCGCGGTCATGCGACCACCCACATCGAGATCGGCGTCGTCATCGTCGAGGCCATTTTGTTGCTTGGTTTCGCCTTCCCACTTTGGTCCCTTCAGGCGGACCAATATCCTACGGGTCCTGAGGCCATCCGTATGCGTGCCCTTGGTGAGAAATTCCTCTGGAACTTCCAATACCCCGGCAACGACGGCATGGTCAGCACCTGGGACCTCCGCAATGTCGGTAGCGGCAATTCAACCGGCATGGATCGTCACGATCCGAATGGCAAAGACGACTTCGTTAGCACCTCGATGAAGCTTCCAGTTGGCCGCCCCATCATCGTTGATGTCGCCAGCAAAGACG
>JANOBP010000152.1:0-3723 GCA_031411715.1 Verrucomicrobiaceae bacterium
TCCTTTCTTGAGCAGAAGCATCGCCCGACGGCGTGCCTCCACCTGTTGTTGTTTGCTGCATTTGCGTCCGTCTTCCTTCATGCGGGCACATCCTTACCACACCCTGTGATTATGTGCTATCTATTTGCCGGATTAATAGAATGGAAAAAGTGGATTGAAACAGGTGTCATCCACGGAAGGACGCGGAAGTTCACGGGAAAAGGGAAGTGGTGAGCGAGAGTAAGATTAACAGCAGGAGCGGGAGATGATTCCTGAGAGTCGTGGGGAAGTGCTTTCGATGGGCCACCAGCTGTGCGTGGGTGTGAGGGGAAGCGTACTACAAGGGCACCCGCGCTCCCGATCAACTCACTGGAACGTATTCAGAGCCGACGGTGGGGCATTTGCAACAATTTCGTTTTCACGGGCATAGAACCAAAGCAATTCACCAGTATCGTCCTGGATGGGCTTGATGGACAGGTCGACCCAGTAGGGAGTGCCGTTCTTGTGGTAGTTGAGAATGGTTTCCCGACAGGCTTGGCGCAACTGAATGGCCTTGCGCAGCCGGGTGACGGTTTCGTGATCGGTGTCCTGACCTTGCAGCAGTGGGCCGAGCTTTTTTCCTCGCAACTCGTCCAATGAGTATCCGCACATTTCATTAAAGGCGGGGTTGGTCCACTGAACCAGCCCATCTGGGCCGCAGACGACCAATCCCTCACTCCAGGATTCCTGTGGGTGCTTGGAGATGATACTAGAGATCCGCGATTTGAGCTGAGGCGGCGGCGGCTTCATGTCAGGAGCCTGGCCTATCAGTGCGACAGCGATCTCAGCGAGCTCAGAAACGTGCTGATTCATTTCCGGATGGAACTGAAGAATGACCTCGAGTTCAGCACGCTCGGCCTCCGTCATGGCTCCTGAAGCATATAGTGAGGCTTGTTCCTGTAGAAAATTGCTAAACATTTGGATATTGGACTGAATGAACCGAAAGGATGGGTTTGCAGCAAGATACGTTACGGATTGGCATCTAGATGTGTCTTTTTTGGATGCACTTGGATCGGTGATCGATTTATGGTGGAAGTGAAGTTGGGCTGAAAATTTTTTTGCGGGTGGGGGGATTTCAATCTATGCGGTGATGTCGTCATGAAGCCTTCCTGGTCCATCCGCCTCGTGCGGGCGCTTTTTTTTGCGTTCTCCGTTTTTATTGGCATCGCCATGGCACTTGGGATGGAGCAGCCTGCCTGGGTGGGTGCGCTCCTGGGTCTGGGTTTCATGGTCGTGCTTTTGGGGCTGGATGTGGTCTTTGCACGATTCACGCTGCGGGAATTTTCACACGCCACCGTGGGGCTTGCGATCGGGCTTTTTTGCGCGTGGCTTCTCACCCGGATCGGTGTGCTGGAGTTGGCGTATTTTCAAAACCGGCCGGATGCGGAAGCTCTGCGCAATATTGTGGAGCTGTGCATATACGGATCTCTAGCCTTTTTTGGGGTGAGTTTCGCGCTGCGGAGTGACCGCGACCAGTTTGCCTTTTTGATACCTTACGTGCGCTTTCGGCGTGATGGCTCGGAGGGGGAGCCGGTGGTGCTGGATGTGAACGGGATCGGCGATAGCCGGATTTTGAGCGTGCTGGGGACTGGATTTCTCAGCGGGTCCCTCGTGGTGCCTCGTTTTGTGCTGGATGAGTTGCAGAGGCTGTCAGATGCGGGTGATCTCGTGAAGTCTCAGCGTGCGAAGCGTGGCCTCCAGATGATGGAGACTCTGCGTGCGCGTCCTGAACTGAGAGTTTCCGTGCACGAGCATGCTGGAGGTGCGGAATTGCCTATCGAATCAAGATTGGTGACTGTGGCGAGAGAGCTGAATGCGCGACTGCTGACGGATGATGAAAGTTTGGCCAAAGTGGCACGGTTGCGTGGCATCACCGTTCTGTGCTTCTCCGAGCTAGTCGCAGCCCTGGCAGTGGAATTGAGCGCTGGAGATGAGTTCGCACTGACTTTGAGCAAGCCGGGCAAGGACAAGCATCAAGCGGTGGGCTTTCTCGATAATGGCACGATGATCGTGGTGAATCAGGCGGCGCAATTCATTGGGCAGACAGTCTCGGTAGTGGTGTCAGGGACTCACACGACGACTGCTGGGAAGTTGATTTTTGCCGAGCTCAAAGCGGCTTCATGACCGCCGCCGGCGCAAGCAGGTAAGGATGGCCGCGCTGATCAGGAGCACGATCCCTTGTGGTTCTGGCACGGCAGCAATGGTTTGAATGGCCACCGCATTGGTGGCGATGCGCGAGGCATAAAAGTTGGAGGGAAGGTCAGGGCCGATGTTTGGAATGAGCGACCAGCCGTCGCCGTCGTTGCCTTGATAAAGGCCTCCTCGATCGGTTAGCGCTGCCCCGAATTCAGAACCGTCGAAGACCGTGTCGTTGGTGTCGAAGTAGCCATCGACGCTGTAATTGATGCCCGCGAGCTTCCAGATGCCCCCATCATTGACAAAGACACCACCGCCAGAGTCACCGACAGAAAGGGTGGCCTCATGAAGTGTGCCTGAGAGGCTGAAATCGGCGACAAGCATTTCACCAATGCCGATCGTGGTGACGTCGCTGACGACATTGCTTCCCCAACGCGCAACGCCGTCCGCAGCAGAATGTTCCCAACCATGAGTCAAACCTGAAACAACAACGTCAGCGCCTCTCGGGCCACCACGACCAGTGACCATGAGCGTGAGGCCTTGTTCGCTGCCACTGGTGTATAGCGGTGCGTAATAAGGGAACAACTCGTTGATCTTAATGAGGCGTAGGTCGCTGTTGGCGATGTCAAAGTAGCCGAGCCCCCCGTTAGCAGAAGCATCGATGGTGTAGGTGACATCTGCGCCACCATTGAAGATACCGGCATGAACAAAGCTACTGCCCTGCGTGCCCATGTGCTGCGCGGTGATAAAAAACTGGGGGGAGATCATCGTGCCGAGAAAACCTCCGTAGTAACCTTCATACTGCCAGCCAGAGTTGATGTAATCACCGGTGGGAGCCGCGATGTTATGAGCAGCGCTTCCTGTGGACTCGAAGATGATGGCCAGTGATTGACGCGGCGATAGAGCACCGATGGAGATGAAAATAATCACCCAGAGTGCGGGGAGCGAGAGTCCTGTTTCGATCTGTCCTTTGTGTAACACGGAGTACCATCCTACCTGCTTATGGATTTTCCATAAAATCATTCAGATCATCTGAATTTAAAGGCGGCGCGCTAGGAATTTTAAATCCAACCATAATCCTTACTCGACAGTTCGTTCATTGGCGATATGCGTGGCGTCCCTGTGACGCACTTATGAGAGGTCGATGCCATCATCTATTCTTAGCCTACATACTCCCGCCAATGATTGGCGTTGGGATTTGTGGCCTATTTGTTCAAACTCTAAGGCTAACAGATGCCTTTGTTCCATCAAATCAACGTCGCTCTCCCAGCATTGATATCCATAAGGCTAATGCAGGTTGGCTCAATGCAGCAGAAGTTCGGGTTTCGGTCCCATTGGAGAAGCGCTATGAACCGCTGCCGGTAAAACCATCTCTGGCTGAGGAACAACAAGCTCTCAAGAAGGCTGAAATTGAGAAAAACAGAGAAAAGCCTGTTGGCGATGTTTCGCAGTCTGAATCGAATGCACCTGCCAAGAATGGTAATGGCAAACCGGAAGTGGTGGGAAAGGAGTGGCTTATCTTCTCCACCAAGTGGAGGCCAATTTTGGACCCCGTGTCTGAGCATTGGA
>JANOBP010000153.1:0-6819 GCA_031411715.1 Verrucomicrobiaceae bacterium
CTCAACAGCACGCGGTGCATCGCCTGCATCTGCTCAAGGCTGAGGCGCTCGCGGATGACGCTCAGCGATGAGTGATCCGGCGTGCCTTCGGTGAGGCTGTAGCCGAGGAAGCCGCGAATGGACAGGCTGTCGGCGCAGCGGTTGGCGATGCCGCGCTCGCTGCCGATGTTCTCGAAGAAGCCGACCATGAGCATTTTGAGATACACCACCGGGTCGATGCCGGGGCGGCCGCCTTTGGCGGCCTCGGCATAGGCGGGTTTGCAGATGGCCCAGACCTGCGGGGCGAAGTCCATTTGCTCGAGGGTGCGGTTGACCCGCTGGTAGAAGGCGTCGGGTGTCGCGGCGGGCAGCTCCCCGGCTACGATCCAGATTTCGTGCTGCTGTTCCTTGGCTTGGCGTTGCTCAAACATGCAGGGAGTCTCTGATCGACGAAGTGCGCGGGTTTTTCAACAGGCTGCTAATCTCCAGCCGAAACTACTATGTCTTTAATCTCGCGTGGCTGACGGAGGGCACATCGATCCTACCCGTAAAAACTTCCTAACCTCAATTATTCACGAAGGATGTAAGCGGCTGAGATTGGCGCGCAATGAGCCATCAATGTGTGGTGATCAAACCGACACCTAACCTGCCCAGCTTGGTTTTATCCCTGCGTCCATCGGAGCGCTACGGCCCTCTGACACACGCCTGCGTTTTTGCTTCGATGAGCCGCTCATGACCAGCGATGCTGGCTAGCTCCCGCTCGCCGACCATGCGCAGCAGAGCGGCGACATTGAGCGCATTGCCCGCGTGCTGGCGCCCAAGTTCCCAGCGCGCAGCGACGATGCGGGATAACAATGTGCGCCCGAGCACAGCAAGTGCGAACTCCTCATGCAGATCATCGGCGGTTATTCTGCCGGCTTTGACAGCAACCTGTTGCGTCACGATCTCGCGTTGCAACTGCTCGCTGGCAAGGTTGCGCCGGGCACGCCTGCGGTGGTGCACGCCCGCCGCCTACGATGTGCCGCCTGGCACAATAGCGCATCCTGCGCCCGTTGGTGTGCGTCTTTGATGCGAGGACTGACAACTTCATCCTCAGCTACGAAGGTCGCAGCCCGGCTGGACTGGTGCTAGATCTGGACCCGACGGCTTGCATCTACTATGGGCAGCAGAAGCCGGGCGTGTTCAGTGCGCATGCGGCGACACTCGTTTAATGCAACGACGCATCATCTGCCGAGCCATCGCGGGGCTGAGCTGCACGAAGAAGGAACGCAACGCGATGAGGCTGCTCAAGAGCAGCCTGACGTATCAAGTGCTCGAAGGGTTCCGGCGCAGGGCATTGCGCGGCACGGAGCTTACACGCGAGACGTTTGGCGAAGGACGCATGAGGCTCATCCAAGTCCCCGCGCGTGATGAAGACTTGCGTGGAAGTGCCTCTCTCGCGGCAGCATCCCGGTAGCGAGCGCATAGTGCAAGTGTTGGAGCAGGCGCTGCGCAGCCAACTGGCCAGCGGCTGAAGTAACATGAGCGTCCTGGCCAAAGCAGTGGGAAGGAGTGGCGGAGTTACATTCGCGCTGTGGCAAAACGACCAAAATGATGGGCCTGCGCCGTGAGAAAGGCGCACCCCCTTTCAAAGCACCGCGACCCCGCAAAAAGTTGCAACCAACAGGCCGAGGCGTCACGTCTTCGACCTGGTGTCGATTTTACCAGCCATTTTGATCGGCGGGCCGCACCGGGCGCAGTCCATCTGCGGCGCTCGTTGATTCAGTGTTACTGGTCACTGTCGAGGAGGGCAGGTCGGCCAGCGATCCATCGATGAACGTGTGGTGCCAAAGCTGCGTTGCCACCACGGCAGCGAGGCCCATTTCTACTGAGAGGCGCGGCAGTGAACCGACTCGCAGCTCACGAAACGCTTTCCGCCAGTGGCGCACCTGCGCGACATCGAAGTAGCCCGTGCGACGCAGTGATTCTTCGCTCAATAGTTCACTCACAAACTTCGGCTCGGGATCGATGTGGAAGCTGTCCAGCGGTGCGCGGAAGATGACTTTGTGCCGACGGGCGATCTCTTTCGGTAACCAACGCTCGGCGACGAGACGCAGCAGGTGTTTGTCGCGAAAGCCATTCAGTTTCCAGCGCGGATGGAGCTTCGCGGTGAAGTCGAACACGTCTTCATCGAGAAACGGATAACGCACCTCGACGGAGGAGTGCATTGCCACGCGATCCCCCTTCGCTTGCAGCAGATGCCCGGCCAGGGTGACTCGTGCACCGACCCACAGACTGCGATTCAGCGGACTCCAGTGCTTCGCACGATCCAGGTTCATGCCGAGATCTTCCCATGGCCGTGCTTCAGCCAGCACCTCGCGCATCGGCTCGCCATAGAAGCGCAATTTCGAGAGCGCCAGCACGCCGTAGCTGTCGATCCACGCATTTGGGCCACCGACGGCGGCTTCCCACATTTTACGGCTCGTGGCAGGATAGTGCGGCACTTTGTTCAGCCGGAGAAATGCACGTCGCGTCATGTCGCTCAAGCGCAGACCAGGAATGACATCCATGGCATTGAAGATCTTCGCGATTTTATACCACGGATAGCCAGCGAGCCATTCGTCCGCTCCTTCGCCAGTGAGCACCACTTTTTGCCCGTTGGCATGAACCCGCCGCGCCAGCATGAGCAGCGCCGCACATGAGGTGTCGATCACCGGTGCCTCAGCGGCCTGAATCAGTTGCGGATACATGTCCAGCGCATCGCTAGCGCGAAACTCCTGAACGATGGGTGCCTTCGTGCCGATGTGCTTGGCTGTGTTATTCGCCGCGCTGAGTTCATCGAGCTTCGGATCATCCACACGAATCGTGTAAGTGTTGATGGCGGTGCCTTTGAGCTTGCAGGCCATCGCCACGATCATGCTGGAGTCCAGTCCACCCGAGAGATAAGCACCCACCGGCACATCCGCACGCAAGCGCTTGTCCACCGCCTTCAGCAGGATGTCCTCAAACTCCTCCACCAGCTTGCGCGGGTCGGTTTGTGGATCTTCATCGCCCTGATTCGGGAAATCCATCGTCCAGTAGGCACGCTCTTGGATCAGTTCCGCATTCCCCGGTGTGATCTGCAAGTAATGCCCCGCCGGCAGCAGCCGCACACCTTCAAAACACGTCATTGGCCCAGGCATCGCGCCAAAGGTGAAGATGTGATCCAGGCCGCGTAGGTCGGCCTTCGCCGTTACCATGCCGGAAGCCAGCAGTCCCTTGATCTCCGAGGCAAACAGCAGCCATTCGCCTTGTCGCGTCCAATAAAGTGGCGAGATGCCGAAGCGATCCCTCCCCAGCGTGAGCTGATGCCGATGCACATCATACAAAGCCACGGCGAACTGCCCGCGCATCCGCTCAAACATGCCCTCATGACTCTCCTCCCACAGATGCGGGATGATCTCCGTGTCGCAGTGCGTGTGCAGATGATGCCCGCGGCCGACCAGCTCCGCACGCTTCTCAGGGAAGTCGAAAAACTCGCCATTGAAGACCGTGAACGCGCTCTGGTCCTCATTACACATCGGCTGCTGCCCATCCGCCAAACCAACAACGCTCAACCTTCGCGAAGCCAGCGCAAGGCCGGGACGATGCAGGAATCCCGCCTCATCCGGACCGCGATGAATCAGCGCCCGCGCCATCCGTTCGACCATACCTTCGGGCACCGTTCGCCTACCGGCCAGGTCCATCACGCCCGCAATACCACACATGAGCCCTGCTATCGTTCAGTTTAGTAGCAACAAGCAATCAATTTCACCCAAGGTAGGGTTTTACCCCATAGCGATCCAATAGCGCGTCGGCTAACTAAGGATCACACAACCGCTCTTCCTTCGAAGCGGTGAAGACGGACTCATGCAGCGGGGCCGTGAACTCATTTTCTTATCAAACATGCCTACCCTCGAACACTCCGCTCCGCCTCCTTCACCTGCACCGCCAATTTCAAACAAGGAGGGTATTGCCATCATTGGGATCGGCTGTCGCTTCCCTGGTGGGGTGAATGACGCGGAGTCGTTCTGGAAGCTGCTCGAAGAAGGCCGTGAAGCGGTGGGTGATGTGCCTGCTGACCGATGGAATGTGGAGCGCTTCTACGATGCGGAGCCCGGCATCGTCGGCAAGACTGTCGCTAAACGCGGCGGCTTCATTGAAGGCATCGACCAGTTTGATCCGCAGTTCTTCGGCATCTCGCCGCGTGAAGCACCCTACATTGATCCGCAGCAACGGTTACTGCTCGAAACAGCGTATGAAGCCATTGAAGATGCGGGCTTTGTGCTCGATCTCGACAAGGGCACGGATATCGGCGTGTTCATCGGCATTTCGCACAATGATTACCAGGGCCTGCAACACACCGCCACGGATCGCGCGGGCATCAGCGCGCATACCCCCACGGGCAGCGCGCACAGCATCGCGGCGAACCGCATTTCGTATTGTTTGAACCTCACCGGGCCGAGCATCGCGATGGACACGGCATGCTCCTCCGCGCTGACCGCCGTGCATGTGGCCTGTGAGCACATTCTGGCCGGACATTGCAAAACAGCGATGGCGGGTGGTGTCACAGTGATGATCACGCCGGATGGTTTCATCGGCTTTTCGCAAGCCGGGATGCTTTCTCCTGAAGGCAAATGCAAAGCCTTCGATGCCTCGGCCAATGGCTTCGTGCGCGGTGAAGGCGCGGGCATGGTGCTCTTGAAAAAGCTCTCCGAAGCCATTGCGGATGGCGATCCGATCCATGCGGTGATCATCGGCTCAGCGGTGAACTCGGACGGCCACACGAATGGCATCTCCTTGCCAAGCCCAGAAGCGCAAGCGCGACTCGTGCGAGATGCATGCATCATTGCTGGCGTGAACCCATCCCAAATCGGATACGTAGAAGCTCATGGCACAGGCACCGCTGTGGGCGACCCCATTGAAGCACATGCTCTCGCCGAAGCGCTCTGCGCCGACCGCACTGATGCCAATCCTCTCGTCATTGGCTCGGTAAAAACGAACCTCGGCCACTTGGAAACCGCTTCCGGCGTCGCAGGCCTGGTCAAGGCCGCGCTCGTGCTCAAACACGGACGCATTCCGGCCAGTCTTCACTTTGACACGCCAAATCCACACATCGACTTCACTGCGTTGAAGCTACGCATGCCGGTGGCGAACGAAACCTTTCCCGGAAACGGTGCCACGCGGCTTGCTGGCATCAATTCTTTCGGCTTTGGCGGCTCGAATGCGCATGTGATTCTCTCAGAAGCACCGAAGTTGGCACCTCGGGCTCACGTGACACCTGATACAAGCAGAGCTTGGCCTTTGACGTTGTCCGCTCGTTCCGAAGAGGCACTGCGGGCCTCAGCCTGGCAGTTGAGTGTGTGGCTGGATGATCACTCCAAGCTGAATGGCAGCTCGCCGTTGCTCCCGGACATCACTTACATGCTCGGTGCTCGGCGGAATCATCATTCGCATCGCCTCGCACTCACCGCTCGCACGATCAGCGAGATGGTGCAGGAACTCAGCGCCTTCTCGACCGGACAACCCGGCCCGCGTTTGCGCACCGCCTTCACGCCGCGTCCCGAAAAGGCGGCGCGTGTTGTCTTCGTTATGAGTGGCCAGGGCCCGCAGTGGCAGGGCATGGGACGCGAACTCATGCAGCATGAGCCGGTCTTCAAACGCATGATCGAGGCCTGCGACAAAGCCATGCGACCATGGGCCAAGTTTTCACTCATGGACGAACTCAATCGTCCCGAAGCGGAGACAAAAATGCAGCGCACCGAAATCTCACAGCCCGCGATCTTCGCCATGCAAATGGCACTCGCAGCGCTTTGGCAGTCCTGGGGCGTTCAGCCTGCCGCTCTTGTCGGGCACAGTGTGGGCGAAGTCGCCGCCGCTTGTATCGCTGGCATCCTCACGCTCGATCAAGCTGCGAAAATCATCGTGCTGCGTGGTCGCTTCATGGATGAGTGCGCCGCTGCAGGCGGCACCATGCTCGCTGTCGGCATGAGTTCAGATGAAGCTCGCGCGGTGATCGCCAAACACGATCGCACGGTAAACATCGCTGCGTTCAATGGCCCACGCTCGCTGACGCTGTCAGGCTTGAAGACTTCGCTAGAAATCATAGCTGCCGAGTTGGAGTCGAAAGGCGTTTTCGCCCGCTTCTTACAAGTCAGTCATCCATTCCATCATGCGATGATGCAGCCCGCGGCCGATGCCTTGAAGGCAGCGCTGGCTGATCTCACACCAAAAGCAGAGTCACTTCCATTTTTCAGCACCGTCACAGGTCAACGTCTCGATGGCGCATCATGCGATGCGGGCCACTGGTCACGCGGAGTTCGGCAACCAGTCGAGTTCGCCTCGGCGATTGGCGCATTGTCTGAGTTTGGCGTCGATGCCTGGCTCGAAATTGGTGCTCATCCCGCGCTCGTTCGTTCCATCCAGGAATGTCTCGGCGATAGCGGCGGCAAAGCTGCTGTGCTGGCCTCAGCACGTCGCGAACGCGAGCATGAATCCTTGCTCGAAACCGCGATGGATCTGCATCTCACCGGTGTCGTGCTCGACTTCAAAGCGCTCACACCATCGCGCCGTCTTCTCACCCTGCCGACTTACTCATGGGACAAAGCACGCTGGTGGAATGAGTCCGCCGACATGCGTGAAGGCCGTCTCGCGCCCGGTGGCCGCGGCCTGCTCGATGTGCGGCTCGCGCGTGCCACGCCGACATGGATCACGCGACTCGACAATCGCCACATGGCCTTCCTGAAGGATCATCGTGTCGAAAACCTCATCATCTTCCCCGCCGCAGGCTTTGTCGAAATGGTGCTCGAAGCCGGTGTGCAGTTGTTTGAGGGCAAAGCCTTC
>JANOBP010000154.1:0-19305 GCA_031411715.1 Verrucomicrobiaceae bacterium
CTCCTCCTGTTTCATGCCACCAGCAGGCTCGACACCTTCATAGCCGGCGGCTTTGGCGGCGGAGTATTTTTCGATCAGTGTGCCTTTGATGCTCAGCGTGCCACCCATGATGGCCTTACGCAGTTTACGAGCTGGTTTGGCCTCCTGCGCGAAGGTTTGGCCGGTAACGGCGAACAGAGCGGTGGATGCAGCGGAAGTGAGGAAGTGGCGTCGATTGGACATGAGGCCAATACGAGCGGATATACCATTTGCTGTCACTCGAAAGCAGTAGCTTTTTCTTGTCATTCAGGCGCGGACATCGCTAAAACAGTGAGGATGAAAAATAGCATGCTTCTCGTTTGGCTCTGGGCCGTCACTCTTCACGCCCAGGTGGCTTCACCGCCGTCGGAGGTGGGGAAATATCATGAATTGCTGCGCAAGCGTCCGCAGGCTGGCACTTTGTTCGAGCGCTTTCAGGATGCTTGGTTGGCAGATGGGACGCGTGAGGGGCTGCGTGACTTCTTGAAGGCGCAGACGACCACCGCAGGTGCCACGGCTGCGGATCATCAGCTCTTCGCTCTGTTTTTGGCGCGGCAGGGAGAGGACATGGCAGCAGTCGTGGCACTTGATGCCGCCTTGAAGCTCCAGCCTGTCAATGCGGAGGCCTTGCTGGAAAAAGCGCGCGCCCAGACGCGGCTGCTGATTTTCGAGGCGGCGCTCACCAGTCTCAAAAGTGCCGCCAATTCAGCCAAAGATGAAAGCCTGCGTGTGGAGATCGCCCGCATGCAGGGTCGGGCGTTGCTGCGGCTCAGTCGGAATGATGATGCCTTGAAGTTGTGGCAGGAACTGGCCACTGGCAGACCGGATGATTTGGATCTGGCGGAGGAAGTCGTGGAGTTGATGGCCGATGAAGGCCTCTATGCCGAGGCGGCGGCTCAAGCGGAGGCTTTGGTGAAAAAAACAGCCGCAGGTGCAGATCTCATGACACGGCGACTGCGGCTCGGTGATCTATTATTGCGTGCGGACAAGCGGGATGCGGCACTGAGTGTCTTTGAGGCTGTGTTCGAGCAAAGCGGGCAGGATTCATGGGTTGAGGGAGATGTGCTCACGCGCATGGAGCAGCCGTTCCGCCGTGAAGACGACATTGAGGGCCTCAAAAAGCACCTGGAGAAGCTCCATGGCACTCACGCGCAGCGTCCGGCACTCACGCTGGCTCTGGCGCAGGTTTTGGCTGATCTGGGTGAAGCCGATCCTGCGGTGAAACTCGTCACGGCTCTGCTCACACGCACGCCGGGACGTCGTGATTTGCAGGAGCGCTTTGTCGGCATGTTGGAGCGACTGGAACGATTCGCGGAGGCTACCGCGCAGATGCAGATGCTCGTCGAACAGAACGCGGATGACAAAGAACTACTGATCCGGCTCGCCACTCTACAGGAGCGTCAAAAGGAAACTCAGGCAGCGCAGATCGCGCTGGACAGATATTTGAAAAAAGCCGCGGGGAAGGATACCAAAGCACCTGAGCATGACCACCTCCGGGTGGCGCGTTTGTTTGAGTCTTGGGAGATGAAGGAGGCTGCTGCGCGTGCCTACACGGACCTCGCGGCGGCTCATGCGGAGAGTGTTTCGGCCAAGGAGGCGCTGGCGCATTTCTACCATCGTAGCGACGCGCATGACAAGGCTTTGGAAATCTGGCGCTTACTCGCTAAGACTGGTGGCATCGAGGATTTACTGCGCATTGGTCAGGCCCTGATGTCTCACGCAAGGCAGAAAGAGGCACTTGAGTTGCTGGTGGCACGCAAGGACGAGTTCGCTGCGCAGCCACGTTATCTGGCGCTGCTGTCGCAATTGGCAACGACACTTGATGATCATGCCAATGCCATGCTCTGGGCGCGTCAGCGCCTGACCTTGATCAAAGACCATGCATCTGTGCCGGAAGCTGTGCGCATGGCGCAACTGGCCATCCAGGACGCTGAAGCAGCCAAGACGGTCATCGCAGAGCTGGAAAAACAGGCGCAGGGCATTTCCATTCCAAATCGTTGCCTTCTCGCGGCGCTGCTGGATGAGGAAGAGCGTACGGAGGATGCCGATCAAGTGCTTCAAGTGCCATCTGCAGCACTGGATGACCGCCTGATGCTCGGAGCGCAGCGCGTGAGGCTGTTGGAGACCCGCGCGGAATGGTCACGTGCGGCAGATGTGATCGCTGAGATGCTGAAATTACCCGGTGGGCAAACGAGTGAGCACGCACGTCGATTGGTTCAGGCGTATCACCGTGCCTTGGCCAATGACAAGGCCCTCGCGGCGATCCCTGAATGGAAAAAGCTCTCTCCTGGGGCGGTGGGTCCATGGCTTGAGGAATCCGCACTCTACTTGGAGCAGGGCAAGGAAACGGCCTCTCTTGATGTGCTGCGCCAAGCAGCGCGGAAGTTTGAGGATGATCGACAAGTGCTCGGCACGCTCGCGGAATCACTGGCTCGCGCGGGACGCACTGAGGATGCGCGGCGTGCTTATGTTTCGTTGTATGAGCAGACGGAGGATATTCAGACTCGTCTGCGCCTGCTAGGACCTTTGACGGAGATGTCGAGGGCGGAAGGGAGGCTGCCGCAGTTGATCGAGGAGTTTGAAACACGGCAACGCCAGAACCGTGGCAGTGCGGCACCTTGGATGGCATTGGCGGAAATTCACCGCGCGACGAACAATGATGAGGAGCGACGTCGCTGCCTGTATGAGGCCTCACGGCGGCGGCCCAAGGATCTCGTGCTGCTCTCGGAGATTGCACGTTGTGAGGAGGAAAGTGGATTGACCAAGGATGCGCTGCGCACCTTGGAGGCGGCAGCTCTCCTGGATAAGACAAGTGGCACGCGTCAGAAGATCGCACAACTGATGATCGATTCCGGTGACGACGAGGCGGGCTATCGTCTGCTGTTTGAACTCGCAGGCGGTGCGGATGCGGATGCGCGCGCGCTGGAAAAAATGGCGGACACCATGTGTGAGCATGGCGACTGGGCACGCGCTGTGCGCTTCCTGAAGCCGCTGCTGCCTCGCTATGCAGATGACTATCGTTTGCGCTATTTGCTTGCCACGGCTTTGGAGGAGGAAGGTCGCGAGCAAGAGGCCGCAGCCGCCTTCACGGAGCTGCTGGGGATGCATGCCGAGATGCCAGAAGTCGCGGCTATCCAGTCGCAGCAGTTGATTTCGAACTATCAGGCCCCTGCGAGTTTTAGTGTGGGTGGGAATTACCAACTGCCAGATGGAGCGGTCGAGTGGATGCAGCTTCCAGGCGTTGCGGGGCAGGCCTACGAGCATCGTCAAAAGCAGAGCAATGGTGGAATGGGGGGCATGAGCTTCCGTTCATCACCGCCTGCCGTCGCCACGACGCATGCGCTGCCGCGCGGTTGGGTTACCCAGCCGACAAGCGTCACCACACTCTCGGCTATGTCTCTGTATCATCTCATTGAGATCGGGCAGGGCATGACTGCGTCGGACAAAGAGTCGCTTGCCGCGAAAATGAGCGGCGCGGGTATTCGTGATGCGGCGCTCATTCTCGAAGTGCCGGTGTATCAGGGCAGCTTTGGCATCCCGCCGGAGCTATTGGCAAAACACTCGGATCACGCGGCGCTGCATGCGGTGTGGCTCGTATCCAGCCGCTATTACGGTGCGCAGGATGACGACTCCATGAAGGTGCTGCAGCGCTGCATGGCGCTGTTCAAGAACTCGAATCCCACGCTGGCATGGTTGGCGGGTATGCGCGCGCTTTCTCTTGGCGGGACGGAAGGCACCGCGCTGGGGCGGGAGGCTATCGCACTGGCGGAGAGCTTTCCCGGCGCGGATGAGATGACCATGAGTGCGCTGATCAGCGCACTCAACGCGTCGTCTCGCGGTTTGAATGTCAATGGAGACTCCCCCATAGTCCTCCCAAATGATATAAAGGACGCCTTGTTCAAACTGGGGCACAAATGGTTGGAGTTGTCCTATGAGCAAATCGCCGCAAGCAACAGCTACTGGAGCGCAGCATATTACATCGGTGCCCTCGCTGCTGCGGACCGTTGGGAGGAGCTTGCCGTCGAATTGGAGCGCGAAAACACGCGCCAGCTCGATTTGCTGAAGAAGCAGAAGGGGAAGGCCAAGCAGCGGATAAACTTCAACTATGCCATGTCTTCTTCTCGCCTTCAGCCGCAACTGCTACAGCCGATGTGGAACGGGCTCGATGTATCTTCTAGCGTCGCCACGATCATTGAATCATTGCGCCGCATCAACAATGAAATGATCTACTTTGATGGTACTAGTCTAGCGCCGCCGGAGGATGAGGAAGCGGTGCGCGTCGGTCTCCAGCGCGTGCTAGCTGCCTTGAAGACACCTGGATTGAAAGTGCTCATGCAGGTTCGGCTTGGAGATCATGCCGCAGTGGCAGCCGCCATCGCCGAGATGCTTGGTGGGTCGGAACTGCGCGCGGATCACTGGTGTTTCGCTGCGTGGGCAGCTCAGCAGGCGCGTGATTGGCCACGAGTCGTTGAGTGCCTGCAAAAAGCCTCCGCGCTGTCACCGTCCAACATGACGGACAATGCTCTGCTCTTTGCTGCGCAGCAGGCGAGCGCAGAAGATCATAAGAAGATGCGGGAGGCTCTTCAGGCCATCTATGCACGACTGAACGTGCCCAATATGCAGCAGTATGAGTTTCAGCAACTGGTGAGCATGATGCGCTCGACAGGCTTTGAGAAAGAGGCGGAGGAACTGCAGGCCAAGGAAACGGCGCGACGTGCCAAGCCCGCATCTCGTGCCGTTTTGGCGGCGGTGAATCCCTACTCGACGCGCACGAGTCGTTCCAGTAACGGCGGTCTTGATCCCAAGGTGGAGAAACTGATCGCCACGGGACAGCAAGAAGCCGCTTTCCCGGAAATTTTGCGCGCCATGCGGCCCCTAGCTCGGCAGTGGTTCGATTCGGCGAATTGGAGTAACGCGCAGTATCCACTGCGGCAAATGGTCGAGGGATTGGAGAAGAAGACGTCGAAGGTGGCCTTCGTCCAATGGCTGGCCACACGCTCAGAAGTTGGCTGGCGTGAGATGGTGGAGCATGCTGCTTTGTTGGAGTTCCTGAACAAAGATGCGGAGGCTCTCAAACGCTACCAAGCTGCCACGAAACTCAATCCGCGCGCCTGGCAGGCGCGCATCCGTGCTGCCATGCTGTTGGCTGGGACGGACGTGAAAGATGCCGCCGCGCTGCTGGCGGTGATCCCGCATGGTGAGATGGGCCAGCGCATGAATCGGCTGGCCCAGGAGTGTCAGCAGTCAGATGATAATCGCACGTTTGAAAACCGCCTCAGCACGGTGCGGCTGGTCACTGAATGGATTGATGGACTCGCTGCTGAAAAGCGTCGTCTTGATCCGCAACTGGCCGGGGTGCTGATGAATCTGCCACAATACGTCCAGAGTGCGGAATACCGTGAGGACATCCGCTTTGACGCACTCAACAGCACAGCTCCTGAGACGCAAAAAATGACGGAAGAAAGCAAGAAAGCCAAAGCGGCCTTGCGTGAAGCGCATGATGCACTTTGCAAGGCCATGCTCCGCTTCCCCATGCTAGCGGAGGGTGGTTTCGCCCCGCTGGCCGGCATGGCGCTGCGAGACAAGGTGCCGTTGGATGAACTTGAGAAGCTGGCACGAGAGGCACTGGAGCTGAAGGGCTGGTTTCAGCGTGCTGCTCCAGCGATGATGTATTGGAATGGATCGTCGAACTCGCGCTTCGGTGGGCAGAACCAGATCGCCATGCCACATCCAGAGGACATTCTGGTGCTCGCTGCGGCGAAGCGTGGTGAGTTTGACAAGATCGAGCAGGAACTGGCTCCGCTGATCACCAAGGCGAAGGGCTCACGCGCTGCGAAGCAGGCCCTGGCCTATGCGGAGCTCTTCCGCGCTGGCAATGACAGCTTCACCAAGGCCTCTGGTGACTGGTTGAAGAGTATGTCGCCGCGTCCTGATGCTGGAGCCGGAGCGGAGATCGTGCGCATCTGGACAGCGCGGAAGCTCACAGCTCCGATCCATGATTTCTTCATCGAGCGACTCAAGGCTCAGCGTGGCAATATCAATACCGAGGAACTACGGCAGTATGTGCAGACGCTTGATGACGGCGGCAACACCAAGGACGCCACCGACTTCCTGCGCCGCGTGCGTGAGCTCTGGGTCGGCAGCACGCCGGAAAAGCGCCAGGAGGCACTGGCCAAGCATGCGAAGGATCGACAGGCCATGCGCAGTAGTGGCGGATACTCTTTCAGCCGTGGCAATAGCCAGACCTTCAGCTACTACATCCAACTCCATCGCACGTTGTTGGAAAACAACTTGGGTTGCACAGCCGGTCTTCCGCTGCTCATCGAGGACGGCATGCTTGGAGAATTAGCCATCATGGAGCAACTAAGCTCCTATCTCACACCTGATGCCCTCATTCATGGGCCGACAGAGAAGCTCGTGGCTCTGATGGAGACGCTTCAAATGCTGGCAGAGGCACCCAAGTTTCATGCGTGGTTTAGTGGTAGCGAGCGCAGCTATACCATGCTGAGTCGTTACCTTGAAGCACTGAACGGCACGAATGACACAGAAGCGCGCGAGCGCTTCATTAAGGCATTGGCAGCACGAAAGCAGTCCACCTTTGGCATGCGCCTCGTCTTGGCCTTGATCGATCCATCGTCGGAGACGCGGCGTAAGGCGCTGGGTGGCTTCATCAGTGAGCATGGCGCGGAATTGGCCAAACTTTCGCCGCCAGCGCGTGAAGAAGTCCATGCGCTCTTCCGCAGGCGCGTCGGTGAATATCCTGGATTCCTCAACCAAGAACAAAGAAAGCATCTTGGCCCGCTGGAAGACGCTGAGGTGGCCGTACTGCTAAAATCGGGCGATCAAATTCTCCAAGCCTCGAGTTGGGCGGATACCGCCATGGATGAATACAACTCCCAGCAAAGCGTGCCGAAGCTGCTGAGTGTGCTGGCGGCCAAAGATCGGTCCAAGGCCGTGCAGGTGCTCGAAAAGGTCATCTCGTTGCTCAAAGGCACGCAAAATCACGCACAAAACGCCGCACAGGGAAGTAGCCCGGTGTTTAGCCTTTTGCAGAATATGGGCCGTGCGCCGCAACTAATGAATGAGGTGCTAGCCATCGCTGCGCGCGAGAAGGCTCCTTCGAGCTGGCTCTCAAACTACGCTTACTCCTTGAGTTCAGACAACCAACTGCGCAGCACGGCGCATGTCTTGGCCATTTTCACGGGCACGCCTTTCGTGGCGGATGCGGCGGAATTTCGCTGTCTGCCCATGTCCGGGCGGTCGGAGGTCTCCATGCTCAATCGCATTGCCGAAAGTATGCGCAGTAGTAGCTACAAGGCCGCACATGATGCGCTGGAAGCTGATTTGAAGTCACGCCAGCCGCAGACTTTTGGCGTGAAGGCCACCCTCATGCTCATGGCAGGCTCCAGCATCCAGATTGATGGCTTCGTGAAGGAAAACACCGCCGACTTTGCCAAGCTCCGCATCGAAGAAGCAGACGGCCTGCTGCGTACTTTCGAAAAACGCAGTTCCAAATACAGCACGCCAGAAAAACTGCCGCAGGAGGTGCAGGATGCCCTCAAGCCTCTCTTGGCCGCGCGTGAGCAGCAGCAGGATGAACTCATCAAGAGCATCACCGATGCACCCACGCTGCAAAGCGTCCATCTCACCTCCAATGACACCGAGATGCTTGGAGTCATCCTGCGCCGCCTGATCAAGGCAGACGCAGATCGAGGTAAGCAGCTTTATGAAAAGCTCACGCTGCTGTTCATGGGAGAAGATCGTCGCCAGAATCGTGGCAGCAGTGATCCTGAAAGTGGCCAATTGGCGAATTGGCTCCGTGAGTGCGCTGGAATTGCTCCGCTATTCAGCTCCGTGATGAAGCGGGCTGAGCTGGAGGGCATTGACAACAGCTCCAGCTGGCTGCGCAGTGTGGAGAATAAGATCATGCAGAACGAACAATTGAGTGATGCTGGTTACGTGACCACTTTGCTGACCGGATCAGCCATGGTGGAAGATGTGGAGCGCTTTCGAAGCTATCCGCTCAGCGGGGAAAACGACGGCTCTATTCTGAATTGTATTCTGCGCTACGCCGTTGCCTCCGAGTCGGTCAAAAAGGCCCTGCACGAGCAGTTCGCGAAGACCAAGCCGACGTTTGGCAGCCAGCTCATCAATGCGTGCTTGGAGGAAGAGCCGCAGGTGGCCCTGGTGGCATTTGTGAAGCAGCAGGAGAAGCAGATCATGGGCATGAATGAAACGACGCGTGCGAGTCTTACGGCAGTGCTGGAAAAGAAACTCGTTCCGTTGAAATTCTATGCCAAAGACTTGCCAGCGCTGGCTCTCATCCTCGAGTTTCAGCAGAAGCGCGCCGCCGCTCTCTCCGAGACTATTTTAGCCGCACGTGACCGCAATGCGCTTTATCGCATCCATAACGACGATGTTGCGACATCCTATGACATGGTCTTCATTTCGCAGTTTGATCCCACACGCGCGGGCGAGGTCGTGAAGCATGTGCTGAAGCTCAAAGACGCCGAGGACGCTCAAAATACCGGCAATGCTCTAGAATGGAAATATGGATCCCGTTTTATAGCTTCATTGCGTGGTGCGCCTGCACTCTGGTCCTTCATGGCGACTGAGGCGGAGAAACGGAAGCTCTCCACGAATGACAATTGGCGCGGCTCGGCCACGTGCTCCGGTTATTTGAATGGTCATGAAAAAGATACCGCCTTCATCACCGACATGTTCGAGCGCAGCGGCCTTTTTGACAACGCTGAGACCTACAACCCACTCCCAGGGCTTGGCGGCTCCAAGGCCAGTTGCCTGTTGGAGGAGCTGGTCCGCAGCTTTGAACGTGACCGCAACCGTGAGCCCATTCGCGCTATCTTGCGCAAGCACATTGATGCGCAATTGTTCAGGACCTTTGGCATGGAACTGGTGCGTGCGCTGGTGGATGAGGACGATCAAGGAACGGCCATGAAAGAACTGGCGAAAAACCAGGCCGCTCAATTTGTGAAGCTGCCGAAGGAGGCGCTGCCCATGGTCTATGCTGCGGCAGCGGTGCGGTCCAGTGTACTGAGTGACCCGACTGCTGTGCCGCCGGAGGTTGGGGAACTGTTCAAAGCCTTCATGGACAAGCAGCGCGCCGATATGGGTTCCTTTAAAGACAAGGTGATGGCTGATAAGCCATTTGCAGACTTTAAGATGGATACGAAGGCTTTTGAGGAGGAGTTCCGCCGTGGCCTGGCGACCTTTATGCGCACAGCGGACTTTGACGGTGGGGCTGCCTACTTCGACAAGGGCATGCGCATCATGGAGATGCATCAGTTGAAAGCTGGATGGAGGACCATCAGCAATGGCTGGACACTGCGTTCCGAAATGGTGGATGAGATGTACAACTCCATGACCGTCAGCGTCTTCGTCTTTGGCCAGAAGCTCTTCCATGAAGACGACTCCGGGCTGCTCAGCCACAGTGGTTGGCATCACGACTACAATTGGGGTCTGTGGATGCGGAACCGCTGGGAGTTCCTCGGCGGCCGCGCTTCTGCGACTGAGGGTGCCAATGGATTGGTGAATGAGATTGCGCGCTACTTGAAGCCTGGGCATGCCACGCTGGTGCCACTTGGCTTTCACAATCTATTCACTCGGCTGACGCTTTCTGATGCCGGGGCCATTACGGTGTGGGCGGAGCGAGAAAAAGCGGTGGGAGTGCGTGGTGAGTTACTGCGTGAATTGGCCGCGGCAGGGCGGTTGTTCCTCACGGGGTGTGCGGATGGCGCGGGACATAGTGCGGCGGTCGCCATCAGTCGAATTCCAGTGATGGAGCTGCTGTGGAAGCATTACCGCAGCGCGATCTTCAATGACAAGATCAATCCGCGCGTGCGAGTCGCCCTCGCACATCACCTCTGCAACGTTTGCCCACTGGCCGTGCCGGCGGACATCGTGATGAAGGCCACACAACTGGCGGCGAGTGAGAACAAACAGCTTCATGCGATTACTGGCTTCCAGCTCGCCCACATCGTGCGCCGCTTTGTGCGACTTCCAGTGGATGATGAGTGGAAACGCACGGCGCAGGAGCTGTGGGACGGCTGGACGCGCAGGCAGAGCTTTGCCAAGGAGAAGAGAGAACGCGGTCGCTTCTATGGCGTGCTTTACGATCCAACTTTTGCCATGCTTCAAGTCGCGGCACGTGCCCGCAATGAGCGCTGGATGACGCAGTTGATCGAGAAGGACGCCACTTATTTGAAAACCATGCGCACTACCGTGGCCCTGCTGGCCACGAGCGGCTGGGAGGAAAAAGCTGCGGAGTTTTTGAAAAAAGAAGCCGCCATGCTTCACAACTGGGAGGCTGGGATCGTGAAGTGGGAGCCTGGATTCGAGAAACATGCTGCGGCACTCGCCAAGGCCTGCCAAGACCCCGGGTTGTCACTGTTCGGTGAGCTGATCATTGCTGAAGCGCAAGATTACCCGCTGCCTATTGTTCGAGCCTTTCAGGATCCACAGACGGTTGGGAATCGCATCACGGCGCTGGCTCCGCGCGTGGCGAATACGGCATTCAAAGATGAAAAGCTGCGAACGATGGCAGCGACTATCGTTTCAAACTATGCGCCGCGTGCTGCAGCGGAGCATCTGGCGGGTCTTTTGGGTGAGGCATCCAAGAAGATCGACATCACGGAGTTTGCGATGATCCGCGAGAATGCTCCGCGCTATGAGATGGCCTACACCCTGAGCACACCTTTGGTCAAACGCACACAGGCTGGCGACGCAGAGAGCTGGAAGGCGACCTTTGAGACGCTGGCAGGCATCACCGGCAGTGACGCCTACCTTGCTGGCTATGCACGGAATCGCCTGACCGCAGCCTTGGCCGACAGCATCAGCGCGCACTGGCAGGCTGGGGTGGGGCGGGATGTAAAGCTGTGGCAACCACTGCTTTTGCCCATCATTCAAGAAGGTGATGGGAAAAGCGACGAGCACACAGGTCAGTGTGTGAGTCTGCTGATGCCGCTACTGGCTTCTAGTGGTGAAACGGCCCTTGCTGACTGGCGCAAGACGCTCACGCGAGCCGATATGAGCACGCTCATGAGTGCGTTGAGGAAGCAGGATGATGTTTGGCTTGTGGCAGGCCGCATCGCTGGCTCAGAAGAAATGAAAACACGGCAAACCGTGACCGCACGACTCAACCTGACAACCCAACTGCTGGCGGATGATGTGATCGCCTCACGCAATGGCACCACATTGTTTGACAAGATCATCTCCGAGGCCGTTTTGAGCCAGAAGGAAGTCGCGGAGCACGCCGAGGCGTTGTTCTCTGCTTTGGCGCTGAAAAGCAATCATGCGATCACCCTTAGTGAGATCTGCATGAATAACGGCAAGCCCGAAATGGCCCGAAAGGTGCTGGATGCAGCTTTGAGTGCCAAACCGGCTCCCTTTGCCGATCAGGCCTTCAATTTGCTGGAAATGCGCTTTGGCGTGGAAGTGAGGACTGGGCTGAAAAAAGAGGCCATGGTAGCCTTCGCCAAACTGGAGGCTCATGAGAAAGCCGCCGCCCGAAAATTCACGATGCCCATCCTCAAGCGACTGCTAGACGCGATGAAGTGATCGTGATCAGCCGTTCTTCGCGAGCAGTGCTTTGGCGGCTTTTTCGATCTTGGGTAGCAGTTTGGCGGGAAGCTCGGTGAGGAGGGGAAGGACGGGGCCTGTCTGGGCGACTCCAGCGAGTGCGACGGCGTGATGGAGAACAAGGATGGGGCTGTGGGCGTTGCGCAGGTCTTCGAGCGCGGTGAACTCCTGACGGATGGCCTCGGCGGTGACGTAATCTTTTTTCACGATGGCCTGAAGTAGAGCGGTGGAGCGCGAGGGGGCAATGCAGACGCAACCTGCGGTGAAGCCAGCGAGGCCGAAGTCGCGAAGATGAACGATTGATGGCTGCTCACCGATGCCTGAGACGATGAGGTCTGGATTGACGAGTTTGATGAGCTTTTTGAGGTAGGGGTCCTTTTTTGGGTCTTCGGTAACAATGGCGTATTTGATCCAGGAGATGAGGCCGTCGTTGACGAGTTGCGCAGCCAGCTCCGGGGTGATGTAGGCGGCGTCTTTGATATAGAGGACAGCTTTGATACCAGACTTCTCGACGAAATACCGGATGGCGGTGGCGACACCAGCAGGCTTCGAGGGAAAGAGCGTGGGCAGCAGCATGGCGGTTGGAAAATCGAAGTCGCGAAGGATCTTCGCCTGGTCCATGGCTGTGCCGTACATGGGACCGACGGAGGGAACCATCCACATGTCGTCGGGAGCGAGATCGACGAGCATCTGGAGGAGCGCTGGATACTCACTGATGGCGCAGTTGTAGAGGTTGGCATTGCCACCGTAGAGCAGCGTGCGGATGCCGCCCTTGTGCATGTGCTTGATGAGCTTGCTGTTCTGCGCCTTACTGAGGGAAAGGTCTTTGTTCCGGCAGAGAGGAGGAACGGCGATGACGGAGGAGCGGAGATCAGCAAAGGTGGCGGGGGTGGTCTTCATGAGCCGCCAAAAGAGCGCAGAGGAAGGTGCGCGCAATGATTTTTGCTTGCTGGGAGATCAATAGGCGTTGTCACGCTTGAAGAAGGTGAGGGCCATGACCTGGAGATCGAGCCAGAGGCTCCAGTTTTCGAGATACCAAAGGTCACATTGGATGCGCTCGCCAAGGTCGGTATCTCCACGGAGGCCATTGATCTGGGCCCAGCCGGTCATGCCGGGCTTGGCTTGATGACGGGCGTTGTAGTGTGGGATCTCGTGTTTGAAGCCGGCGATGAGTTCTGGGCGCTCTGGGCGTGGGCCGACGAGGCTCATTTCTCCACTGAGGACATTCCAGAATTGGGGAAGTTCGTCGATGTTCCATTTGCGCATGAAAGCACCGACTTTGAGGCGGCGGGGATCGTCTTTAACGCACCATTGAGCCCCAGTGGCTTGCTCGGCGTTGAGTTTCATGGAGCGGATCTTGATGATGTCGAAAGGCACGCCATTGATTCCCCAACGGCGCTGACGATAGAAAACAGGGCCGCGGGATTCCAGCCACACGAGTGTGCTGAAGAGAGCAACGATGGGAGCGCTAACGAGAATGCCGAAGAGAGCACCTACGATGTCGAGCATGCGCTTGGCGACGACATTGAATGTGGTGTCGAGGGGAAGGCGGCTGATGCCGAGGACTGGAGTGCCTGCGATGGTTTCCAGTGCAAGACCTGAGGCGAAAATCCGGAAGACAGAAGGGATGACCTTAAACTGAATCATTTCACGCTCACAGAGATTGGCGAGGGAGATCATCTGATCTCGTGATCCATGAAGATCTGCGACGACGATCATGTCAACGGCATGCTGGCCGATGAGGCGCTCGACCTCGTGAAGGTCGCCAAGGCAGGTGAAGTCGGCTGCGGGGCTTGGGGTTGCTTTGTCGGAGGTCTCCGTGCTTACCCAGCCGAGGATTTCAAAAGCGCCGATTTGGTCACGCTTGAGGGTGTTCCAGAGAAAGTGGGCTTCTTTGTTCCAACCCACGAAGATCGTGCGCTGCTGAAGAGCTTGAATGCGGGAAGGGTGGCGCAGGTAATTTTGGAACACCGTACGCCAGGCCATCAAAAGAAGGAGTGAGCAGGCACCATTAAGGGCCATGTAAATGCGTGAGATCGAGGGCTCAAGTTTAAGCGCGAGCGAGATCGCAAGGAAGCCCAAGGTCCATACGACCACTGATTTGGCGACTTTGGAGGCGGCGAGTCGGCTGCGTAGCAGCATGTTGTGATGGTATAACCCCTGCCAACCGAGCACCATCACAAGAGAGATGCTACCTAAAGCCATGTAGCCAAAGTATTGACGAAGGGTCATGAAATCGAAGACGCCCAAATCACGGAATGCGGTGTGGAAGCGAAGCCAGTAGGCAGTGAAAGCAGCAATGGCCGACATCATAAAGTCTCCCATGATGAGGGAGACGACCCACCAGTGTGGAGAAACTTGTTCCTTTTCTCTCCAGATTCGGCGTGCTTCTAGCGCCTCAACAATGGAGACATTTGGCTGTGCTGGAAAGTGGGTGGAAGAAGCCGAATTCATTTTTGAGGTGCTTGAGTCTTACTTTTGAAATTATAGATATTAGAGACAATGGATTCAAGTATAAAGAATGGAAAATATAAATAAAACGTTTCATTTTAGTAAAAACAGTTATCATTTATGATAATTAAAGATTAATAGAGTGCTGTTGGTAGATGCAATTGCTGAGCAGAGGGACTTTTAATGCCCATCTAGGCCGATGGTAGATCAGCAAGCCCTCCTTTTGTTATCATGATGGGCGGCCAGTTTTTGCTCGCCGTTGTATTCGGTATCGCTAACAATGGGGGCCACTTTCCCAATGCCTGAAGAACCGCACCATGCTCCGGCCATGCCTTTTGACGTTCCTACCGTCGAGGAGATGTCCGCATTGCTTCCGCAGTATGTCTTTGAGAGATTGGCTGCATTTGGGGGTATGGGGGCCGTGTATAAGGCTAGGCAGGCTAGTCTGGATCGCCCTGTTGCAGTGAAAATCCTTCCTCCAGCCTTCGGTGCTGAGCCGGAATTTGCCGAGCGCTTCAAGAGTGAAGCTCGTGCGATGGCGAGACTCAATCACACCAATATCGTTGCTGTTTATGACTTTGGAATCACAGCTGAAGGCCATCTTTACCTTGTGATGGAATGGGTTGAAGGGCACACGATTCACGAATTGATCCAAAAAGGCATCATACCTGTGCGCAAGGTGGCTAATTTGGCTACGCAACTCTGTGACGCGCTGCATTTTGCGCATAGCCATAAAATTCTGCACCGAGACATCAAGCCGGGCAATATCATGGTCAATCAGGAGGATCAGGTCAAAGTGGCTGATTTTGGCCTAGCACGGCCCATCACAGGAGAGGCTGAGGAGAATCCATATGGCACTCCAGATTATGCAGCGCCCGAGATCATGAATAAGGGGGCGGTGGATCAGCGCGTTGACATTTTTGCCGCTGGAATCGTTCTCTATGAAATGCTGACAGGGCGTGTGCCGCGGCAGCAGCGTCGGTCAGTAACGGAATTTGCACCTGTGTCAGCGCGATGGGACGAGGTCATCGCTAAGGCGACAGATGCGAATCCAGCATTGCGCTACCAAGATGTGCGCGATTTCCGCACGAATATCATGATGGCCATGTCACAAGTAGCTAGTGCGCCTGTCCCGACTGCGAAGTTGGTTGAGGACTCCGAGCAAACTCCACGAAGTTTTTCTTCCGTTCAATGGGCGATATTCGCTGCGTGCATTGCTGTAGCTGCGGGCGTTGGTTTTCTGATGATGCCCTCATCAGACGTCAAACAGCCTGAGGATACGAAGGTGGTCCAAGCACCAGTGGTCGTCGAAAAAAAGGTGCAGGCAGAGGCCCCTAAGAAAGTAAAACCAGCCGAGATTGAGGTGGTGACCGTGAAGCCTGACGAGAAAGAGGTGAAACAGGCTCCACCCGTGAAAAAGACTGCGAAGCCCGAAAAAACTGTCGAAATCGCTGTTGCTTCAGTGCCAGTCGTGAAGGCTCCAGAACCACCGCCGATGGTTAAAGAGCCACCCAAAGTGGATCTGAGTACCTTGGAGGAGCGAGATGCGGAACTCACACAGCTACTGGCCAGCTTTTCGGCTGAGTGGGAGACCAACGCAGAGCTAAATACCACTCCTGCCCGCAAAGAATTAGCCGCCAAGTACATTCCTGCACTCCAACGCGGACTTACTGGATTGCCGGTTGATCAGCGTGATCATGTGCTCAGTGAAATTTCACAGGTGGCCAACAATACTCCCCTCAGTGAACCCGCCGAGTCCTGGCCTGGAGTGCTCAAGCAACTTCGTAAAACCTACGACGAGCAGATTGGAGCGATCAATAGCAAGTCAGAGGCTGCAGCTGTCGCTACGCGTGCAGCGCAGAGTGCTGCAGTAGTGGCGCTGGCACAGAAACGCACCGCAGCCGGTGATATGGAAGGAGCTAAGCGTGCGGAACTCGTCTCTGCAGCGCTAATGAAGGTCAAGGGGCCGCCCTCCGTTGATGCAATCAAAGAGGTTGGCGGAAAATTGTAGCGGAAACGTGCCAGCCATGTGATTAAAAGGCTTGGCGGACCCTATTCCAACCAAATCGGGTTCGCCACTCAACCACCCAACCAACGATACCCAACCATGATCCACCCTGCGCTCAAGCGTCGCGGGCGGGGCATCCTACGGACCTGCGCCGTACTTGCCGCGCTTTGCTCTGCAGTCCCGTCACTGCATGCTGCTGAAACTTCAACCATTCAAAGCGGGGACACCGCCTGGATGCTCTCCTCGACGGCACTTGTGCTTTTCATGATGATTCCTGGACTAGCGCTCTTCTATGCCGGTCTCGTCCGCTCGAAGAATGTGCTGTCCATCTTCATGCAGTGTTTTGCATTAACCGCTATCATGAGCCTCGTTTGGCTGGTTTGTGGCTACTCCTTGAGTTTTACTGGGGACAGCGGTTTTATTGGCACTCTAGATAAGGTCTTTCTAAGAGGAGTAACCCAAGGTAGCACATACAGTGCCTACACAAACATTCCGGAGCACCTTTGGTTCGCCTACCAGATGATGTTTTTCCTCATCACACCGGGTCTTTTTATTGGTGCCTTCGCGGAGCGCATGAAGTTCAGTGCGGTAGTCGTGTTTAGCGTGCTGTGGAGCCTGCTTGTCTATGTGCCGACGTGCTGGGGTGTGTGGCATAAACTCAATTTCTTCGGTCTAACCAATGTCATTGATCTGGCTGGTGGCATCGTGGTCCACATCACTGCGGGCGTTGCTGCTTTGGTTGCGTGTATCCTTGTCGGAAAGCGCCAAGGCTTCCCTCATACGCAGATGATGCCTCATAATTTGCCATTCACTATTGCCGGTGCAGGCATGCTGTGGGTTGGCTGGTTTGGTTTTAATGGTGGTAGCCAAGTCGCCGCCAACGGTGCTGCTGCGATGACGGTGGTCGTCACGCACCTTTCCGCCTGTGCAGCCTGTGTGGTTTGGGCGCTCATTGAAAAAATCAAACTCGGTAAACCAAGTGCGCTAGGCATTGCCACCGGCTCGATCGCTGGTTTGGCGGCCATCACACCTGCCTCAGGAAAGGTGGGGCCAGTTGGAGCATTGTGCATCGGTTCCATCTCCGCGATCGTGTGTTGGATTGCATGTGCCAAGTTGAAGAAGAAATTCGCTTACGATGACTCTCTTGACGTTTTTGGTGTCCACGGCGTCGGAGGATTCATCGGTACGGTGCTCGTGGCTATTTTTGCTTCGCCTACGTTTGGCGGCCTCGGATATGCCGAGGGTATGACGATGAGTAGTCAGCTTATCACGCAACTGCAGGCCTCGGCGTACACCATCGTTCTCTCCGGTGTGGTGAGTTTCATCCTACTGAAGGTGATTGATCTCACCATTGGATTGCGCGTCACCGTTGAAGAGGAAAATCAAGGCCTCGACCTCGCTGAGCACGGCGAATCTGGTTACAGCAACTAGTAGTCGACTTCGAATCACTCGAACGGACAGTTTGCGCGAGTCGCTGACTGTCCGTTTTTTTGAACTGAATTCTCAAAGCCAAAACAACAAAGCCCCGCATTTCTGCGGGGCTTTGTGAAACAAACACACGGCACGAAGGCCAGATCCAGATATTAACGCTTGGAGAACTGGAAGCGCTTGCGGGCACCCGGGCGACCTGGCTTTTTACGTTCTTTAGCGCGGCTATCACGAGTGAGTAGTCCGTTGGACTTCAAGGCCGCGCGATGCTCTGGATTGAGGCGGATAAGAGCACGGGCAATGCCGAGGCGGACTGCACCTACCTGGCCGCTGATACCACCGCCACTGGCGTTGATTTTGAAATCGTAGGTCAACCGGCTGTTGGTGAGGGCGAGCGGGAAGAGAACCAGATTTTGATGGGCAACGATGGGGAAGTATTCCTCGAAGTCGCGGCCGTTGATGGTGATGCTGCCAGCGCCGTCTTTAACAAAGACACGCGCGATGGCGGTCTTGCGGCGGCCAGTGGAGTTAGTGATGGGGGTGCTCATGTATGGATGCGGAAAATGGTGCTATAAAATCAGGCGACGGCGAAGGGCTTGCAGTTCTGCGCTTCATGCGGGTGCTCGGCACCTGTGTAAACTTTGAGCTTACCCAATACAGCACGACCAAGACGGTTGTGGGGAACCATGCCCTTCACGGCGCGCTCAATGAGCAACTCTGGACGGCGTTGACGAACGCGCTCGACGTTTTCGATCTTCTGATTGCCGACGTAGCCTGCCTTGGAAGTATAAATCTTTTGGGTCTCTTTCTTGCCGCTGAGGCGAACTTCAGCTGCATTCAGGACGACGACGAAATCTCCAGTATCAACGTTAGGTGTGAAAGTAGGCTTGGTCTTGCCACGCAGGATGTTGGCGGCAGCCACAGCCACATCTCCAAGAATCTGATTCTTGGCATCAATGACGTACCATTGACGGTTGGTTTGTTCTTGGGCTTTAGCGGAGAATGTCTTCATGTGAATAGCGTGTCGGAGGGGGGATTACTGTCAGCCCTTGGGCCGGAAGGGCCGGGAGAATAGGGGAAGCACTCTCTCTGTCAAACTGAAACTGGCATGCTTTGAGGGAGATAGCAGGGCTTACGCATCAAAACCATGGAAAATGTGTTGGGTGGATGCCGTCCTGAAAGCGGGGTCGAGGGAGCAGCGCTTACGTTTGCTGCGGATGGAGCCTTTGACCGGGCTGGTCTTGAGCACTTTGGTGGATAGTTCGCGCAGCAGCGTGAGGTTGTGCGCAGCAGATTTGTCACGCACTTGGCAGTGGTCTTCGTGGTAAGTGACATCCAGCAGATGATGGCATTGATTCTCTACCGACCAATGGTTGCGGATGAGTCGCCCCAACTCGACGGCGTCCGCTTGGCTGCTGCTGAGGTAGTAGTGGGTCTCCACGGTGGGGTTCTCCGTGGCGTGGCGCTGGCGCATGGTTTCGCGCCGCACGCAGATGACGCTTTGCAGCCCTGCCCATATCCAGGACTTGGGCCACCAGCTCAGGTCGCGTAGCACGACGACTTCGCGCTGCTCGTAGCGGCCACGGTTTTGCTCGCGCGTGATGCTTACTTCGCAACTCGCTGCCCAGCCTTTTTCACCTGACTGTGCCTCTTGCGCTGGGCGTAGGCTCTCAAAGTGGGTGGCGACGGTTTGGTGCGCTTCTTTTTCGTTGGCTTTGAGGGCGAGGATGTAGTCGGCCCCGGCATCCTGGATGAGGCGGGCGATGCTTGGGTGGCCGCCCATGGCATCAATAGTGACGATGGCT
>JANOBP010000155.1:0-6893 GCA_031411715.1 Verrucomicrobiaceae bacterium
TCCTTTCTTGAGCAGAAGCATCGCCCGACGGCGTGCCTCCACCTGTTGTTGTTTGCTGCATTTGCGTCCGTCTTCCTTCATGCGGGCACATCCTTACCACACCCTGTGATTATGTGCTATCTATTTGCCGGATTAATAGAAGGCAAAAATATGGGCAGGCAAAAATATGTCTGAGATAGCCATTTCTTGAGATGGCTGCGTTGGCGTTTCGACGGGTCTGATTTTATATTTTTGCCTATCCATATTTTTGCCTCACATCAGTGTCTTAAACGTGATGCGTTGCGTGGTGACATTCGCCCAATGAATGGCCTTCAGAGTGGCATGCTCCATCAACCTCCGCGCATGTAGCTCAAAGTTATTGTCTTCATCTGCCAGCGCCGTGAGCTTGAAAGTCACATCAGGTGCTACCAATCGCATCTTTTGGTCATGCAGATGCCCTTTCCTGCCCATTGCAGACACGGGCTGCAGAACATGCTCGTCGCCGCCAAGGAAATGCGTCAAGGCTTCCTCGTACAAGGCTATTTCCAGCCCGACACCCCAGTCCCTCGCCAAGGCAACGAGGGTGTCATGAAAAAACTCGGCTCCTGGCATCTTCGATTCAAAGGCTGTCGTGTCGATGCTGGGGGCTCGGAGGTCGTGCAATCGTTGATGGCAGTTCACGAACTCGGAATCAACCCGCTCTGGTCTCATATTGATGATCTTGCCGTGTGGGAGATCGAACAGCAGCAGGTAGTTGTAGGATTGACTGCGGTGACGAGGTACGATGGCCTCCGCTACTTTGAACTCGAAGAGGCCGCACTTGCGGGCGAGAACGTCGAGTTGGTAGTTCTTGGTGAACGTGCTATGGCTTACGGTGACGGGAAGCTCGAGTTCCAGGCCCGTCATGCGGTCGGCCAGTTCACGCTTGTAAACTCGCTCGTCGAAGAACCGACCGAACTCATTGTGGATATCGTGGACATGAGACATGACCTCGTAGGCAAGAACGGAGAACTCGTCTTGGGAGATGCGGACGGTTTCGGTTTGGCGAGTGATGGGCATGAGTGAGAGGGTTTAGAAGGCAAAAATATGGGCAGGCACAAAGATGTCTGAAATAGCCATTTCTTGAGTTTCGACTCAGTCTTTGACACGCTGGTAGTACCCACTGTTTTCCTGGATGAGGGTGCCGTCTGCCTGCTCGGCTTTGCTCTTCCACTCAATGCGTTCAAGTGAGAGAAAGCGACGTGTGCCGGATGACTTGGGGCCAAATTCTGGACTCGCGTTGCTGCTCCAAGTGAGCGTGAGTGCTTTAGCATCCCATTCAATGTCGGTTTTAACTGCACTGTTCATCGGCGAGAGAAAGGTCTCGCGGTAGTGCCGTGTGGTGGAATCATAGGTGATGAGCGCTGCCTGGACCTTAGCTGGCAGGGTGTGCTTGACGCCGTTGCTGGTGATTTCGAACTCTGGGGAGTGCGTCTCACGCCAGATGCCGGTGCCGTCGGCCTTCCAGGCGTAGCGAACGATGATTTTGCCTTTGGGCGTGGCTTCGGCTCTGCTTGGGACCTCCATTTCCCAGTCGCCGATGAAGGCGGAAAGGGCGCGCATCTCTTCCGTGCTGCCGCGCGGTTCATAGTCGGCTGGCGGAGGTGTGTAATCGTCGGCGAGCACGTCAGGGAACTCGTAAATGGCGTCGATGGTCAGGCGTCGCGCGATGTTCGTGGCCTTGGTCCAGTCACTGCCATAGTCGTGCTGAATGCGCACGGTGCGGCCATCGATGTTGGTTAGTGTGATCTTGATCGCGGCATCGGTGATTTGATGCGCGGTGACTTTGGCTTTGAACGGAGGATAGTTGCGAAGTGAGTAGAGATCGACTTCGAGGATCTTCGGCTCGGTTGGCTGGGGAAGGGATGAAATAGACGTGGCTGCGGGCACAATCGGTCGGATAAGGCGCCGATAGCTGCCGCTGATAGTGGCGACGTTGGTGCCTTCGCGATCCAGAGTGACAGTTTTCCACTGGATGGTATTTGGATCGTCAAAGGTGGCCGTGTTGAGGCGTGTGAGCTTGGGGTCGGGTGAGGGGAGCTTGCTGCTGAAGGTGTGTGTGGTGGCGTCAAAGGTGCTGGTGATGGCGGGTTTGTCGCTTTGGCGCACATCCTTGGCACTGTAAGTTTTTTTCACCGGATCATATGTCACGATGGCGATGTCGATGAGCGGTGGTTCAGGGCTGCTGTCGTCAAAGACGATCTCCCGCCAGATGCCGCGGCCATCGGCGGTCAAAGCGCAACTCATGGTGATGAAGGGGCTGATGTCTCCGTTGATCGAGCCGCGCCACTCGCCGAGATACTGCCGCAGGGCTCCAATCTCGGCGGCTTGTGGTGGTTTGGTGGCTTTGGCGGGCTGTGAGGCCACGGTGTGCGGCAGCAAGCAGTCGGGGAACTCATAGGTTTCCCCAATGGTGAGTGCGGCAATAAGGCGTGTGGCTTTCTCGTGGTCTTGATTGCCTTCATAACGGAAATCGAGTTGCTGGCCATCGGCGCAGTTGAGATGAAGTGAGACACGGGTGTCCGTGGATTGTTTTGTTTCCACAGTGGCGCGAAAGGATGGCTGCTTTTCGAGATCGAGCAGGATGGCGCGCTCATAGACTTTGGAAGTGTCCGGTGCCGAGGTGAAGGCCTGAGGAAAGTTGTATTCGCAGCCGACCTGGAGTTGCCTGAAGACTTTTCGAAAGGCCTCATTGAATGATCCTGACTGAGTCATGCTCGTGATCTGTGAGCCGATGGAATAGCTGATGGTCAGGCTATCACCCGTTTCGTGCTTGGAGGTCACTTTGCCGATGCCAGAGGCCGTTATGGGCGGCGTGGGCACGATTTGTGCCGTGGCATTGGAAACGAGGAGCAGCAGGGTAAGGGCTGGGAACTTCATGGTTGAGCGAGTCGCAAAGCATAACGCTCCCCATGGCGACTGAGCTTCACGGGAGAGCCATAAATGTGGCTGAGATTGGCACTGGTGAGGATGTCGTGCTTGAGGCCGGCGGCATGGACCTGGCCGTCACGGAGCAGGAGGCAGTGGGTGATACTGGGGAGGATCTCCTCGACGTGGTGCGTGACCATGACAAGGGAAGGGGACTTCGGTTTGGCGGCGAGGGACTGCATCCATTGGAGGTAATGCTCACGCGCAACGGGATCGAGGCCGGCGCAGGGCTCATCAAGAATGAGCACGGAGAATTTGGCCATGAGAGCGCGGCAGATGAGGACTTTTTGCTTCTCGCCCTGTGAAAGCGGTCCCCACACAGCCTCGCGCAGGTAAGCACAGCCGACGCGGGTGAGGAGACGGGATGCTTCACGCTTCCAAGCGGCGGGCGTCAGTTCGATGAGGTTCAATTTGGCCTCGCGTCCGCTGGCGATGACATCCAGGACGGGTTCACTGCTTTCCAGGTAAGTCGTGAGAGTGTTGGTGACGAGGCCAACGCGGCGGCGCACCTCTCGCCAGTCCTCGTCGCCGAAAACACTCTCGCCGATCTGAAGAGTGCCGCCAGTGGCGCTGTCATAGCCGGTGATGAGATTGATGAGAGAGGTCTTACCGCAGCCGTTCGGACCGAGGATGGCCCAGTGCTGACCGGGATCGACACGCCATGAGATGCCCTTAAGAATAGGGCGGCCGCGGCGGAAGGTGAGATCGGTGACTTCAAGTACTGGGAACATGGTGAGGTGGGAGGACGAAGGGCGAAGGAGCTGTGGTCGAGAATGGGTGCAACCATGAAAGGACACGAGCGAAAAAATGCGTTCGATCACCGAACTCTTAATGACGATTGATGAGCAATCGATTTTTGATGGTTGAAGTAACCTTGAGCTCGATTGCGTCTTGGAATCGAGTCAGAGAGGCGGATTACTTAACTTTAGCAGCGAGGAGACCTGAGACGATGGCGTTAGCCACGTTTTGGCGGTGGAATGCTTGGGCACAGAGCCAAGAGTTGCCCTTATGGCTGATGTAGCCGCATTCGACGAGGACGGCTGGCATATTCGTCTCACGCAGGACAACGAGGCGATCACGCTGGACGAGATTGGTGCAGCCCAATTTGACGCCCTTATCAAAGGCGCTCTCGAGGATGCGTGCGAGTGCGAGGCCTTTGTCACTTCGGTAATGCATCTCAGCACCTGATTTGGATGTGTCTTTGCTGGCGTTGAAGTGGATGCTCACAAACAGGGCGTTGGAGAAGCGGTTGGCGAGTTTGGCACGCTGATCGAGTTCGACAAAGATGTCGGTGCGGCGGGTCATCGCTGTTTTGATGCCTTTCGCGCGCAGGGCCGTTTCAACTCGCTTGGCGACATCCAGCGCGAGGTGTTTTTCGACTCGGTTGTACCAGATGGAGCCGGGATCTTTACCGCCATGCCCGGCGTCAATGACGACCGTGGTGAATTTGAATTGAGCGTGTGACGGATTGGGTGCAAAAAGCGTCGTGAGCAAGATGCAGGCACTCAGGGACGAGACAAATCGGCACGGCGTGTTCACTTGGGGATCTTGAGCGGTTTTCCAGCGCGGATTTTATCGCTGCTGAGACCGTTGGCGGCTTTAAGTTTGGCCACCGTGGTGCCATTGCGTGCGGCGATGGTGGAGAGCGAGTCACCGCTCTTGATGGTGTAGCTGGAGGTCTTACCCTTGCTTTTGCTTTTGTTCTTGCTGCTGGAGGTCTTTTTCTTGGGCGGCGGAGTGTAATCTTTGTCCGGTGTGGGCTCGCCAGCATGAGAGGAGCGCCAGGAGGTGTAATCGGACTCAGAAGTGCCCTTGTCCGCCACCCAGTCGGACTTGTAATCACCGTTGGCATCAAAGGGATAATCTTTTTTCGCCATGGAGTGCGGCGGCGTTTTTTTTTCGCCGTAGAGCTTGATCACAGGCAGATTCCTGGGCAGGCCTTTGATTTTAGGGCCACTTTCGCAGGAGACTAAAGTGATGCTGATACAAGCCAAGGTGGCTGCGGAGATGATCCTTGTGACTTTTTTCATGCGTGGGTAGCGCCAAAGGTCGTGCAAATCGGCTGCGGATCAATCACGGCTTCGTTTCCGGTGTGTGAAAGCGACTGATGACCTGCTTCACCCGCGGAACTCCCTGTGCGTCCTTGTCGAAGATGACGGTGCGCTCATGGAAATATTTGGCGTCCCCTTGTGGCAGTGAGTAATCCCAGCTTAGGCCAGCTTGGCCCTGAAATGGCACGCCGACTAGTTTGAAGACTTGATCGCCGCGCAGGCCGGACTTGATGCGTTGGAAGTGATCCTCAGAAAATCCCACGGAGTAGCGCGTGTCAGAGGAGCCGAAGTGCAAAAGGGCATTCATGGACTCAGAGAGCCCGTAGCCCCAGTTGAAGGCCGAATACACTGCCATCAGCAGTGGGATGGCAATGATGGCGATTGGGGTGAAGAAGTACCAGTTGCGTTGGAAGAAGGAGGGTGGCTTTTGCATGCGGCGGCCATGCTGAGTGAGACGCGCCAATGTAGCAAGGCAAAAGGCGCACGGAGTCCTATCTTCACCGCAGGGCTTACGCATGAAATGAGAAACTGGAGCACTCGCAAAACCCCTTGTGAACTCAACTCTCCTGCCTGTCCGCCTCGGCAGACATTGACTCTACTGGCTACATCGACTGGAGGGCCACCAATGCCACTGAGACCCTGCCAAGGACGAATCGGCAAAATGAAGCCAGCAATGCATCGAGAATTCGTAGCGGACGATTTTTCAGCCAGTTGAGGTGGTGATCATGAGGTGAAGCTTTAACCAACACTCACGGCGTTGGTCTCTACATTCTCAGGTCTCCGCTAGCCCGATCACGCCAAAATGCCTTTGATCACATGGGCCGGATCCACGCCGGTGAGGCGAAAGTCGAGGCCTTGGGAGCGGACGGAGAGCTTTTGGTGGTCGAGGCCGAGTTGGTGCAGGAGTGTGGCGTGGATGTCGTGGACGTGGACGGGGTTTTCGACGGCTCCAAAGCCGAATTCGTCGGTCTGGCCATAGACGGTGCCCGCTTTGAAGCCGCCACCGGCGAACCACATGGTGAAGGCGTCGATGTGATGGTTACGGCCGGTGGACTCGCGCACTTCGCCCATGGGGGTGCGGCCGAATTCACCACCCCAGACGACGATGGTGTCGTTGAGCAGGCCGCGTTGCTTGAGGTCTTTGACGAGCGCGGCACAGGCTTGGTCGATGTCGGCAGTCTTGAGAGGCATATGCTTCTCCAGATTCTCGGTGGGGCCGCCATGGTGGTCCCAATTGGTGTCGTAGAGCTGCACGAAGCGTACGCCGCGCTCGACGAGCCGACGAGCGAGCAGGCAGTTGCGCGCAAAGCTGGTCTCTTTGGCGTCTTTGATGCCATAGAGGTCGAGCGTGGCCTTGGATTCGCCGCTGGTGTCCATGAGCTCAGGCGCGCTGGTTTGCATGCGGTAGGCCATCTCATAGGCATTGATGCGCGTGGCGATCTCGTCATCGCCAGTTTCGACGAGGCGCTTCATGTTCAACTCGCGCACGGCATTCACGACCTGGCGCTGCTGCACGGCACTGATTTCCTTGGGCGTGGAGAGATTCACAATGGGATCTCCTTTGTTGCGCAGCGGCACGCCTTGATAGGTCGTGGGCAAAACGCCACTGCTCCAGAGCACGGCACCTCCACGTGGTCCACGCGGGCCACTTTGCAGCACGACGAAGCCAGGAAGGTCATCGCACTCGCTACCGAGGCCGTAGGTGACCCAGGCGCCCATGCTGGGCCTGCCAAACAGACCGCTGCCGGTGTTCATGTAAAATTTGGCGGGCGCATGGTTGAAGAGGTCCGTCTTGCATGTGGTGACGATGCTGATGTCATCGACGATGCCTGCGGTGTGCGGCAGATAGTCGCTGACCCATGCGCCGGACTGGCCGTATTGTTTGAATCCAATTTT
>JANOBP010000156.1:0-2815 GCA_031411715.1 Verrucomicrobiaceae bacterium
CGGCGAACTCGATCTCGGCCAAGCCCGTGAGATACACGATCAATTGAGCAGCAATTCGGCCGCTGCGCATGAGTTGGAGCAAATTGAAGCTGTCACCGATGCGCTGCGCCATACCGCACCACTGCCGACCACACGCCTCACGCCAGAGCAGCGCCACGCGGTGCTGCATCCAACGAATTTACCGCGCCGCATTCAGCCCATGATGCCGCGTCAGGTCGTGCGCAAGCCACAGCCGATGTTCTGGAGTAGCGTCAGCCGCGTGCTCAAGGCAGCAGCCGTAATCACGCTCACTGGAGCCGCATTTATTGCCGGATGGCGCATGCAGCCTGAAGCCGTTGTTGCAGTAAAGGCACCTGAATCGCCTAAACCAGCAAACACGCCTTCCAAGACTGAAACGAAGCCCGTGATCGCCGAAGCACCAAAACCTGCGGTGAAAGCAGAATCAGTCACTGTCGTGGCAATTCCTGCACCAGCGACGACCATTGAAAAGGCTCCGATTGTTGAAGTGCCGAAGAAAATAGAGGCAGTCGCTACCATCGTTGCCAACGTGCCGAAACCAACGCCTGCCGTGGCACCATTTAGCTTGGGATTCACGATGCCCAGTGGCAGTGCCGCATCCTTTGCTAACACCACCAAGCAAGCCGGAGGCCAATTTAGTCTGCAACCCTCTTTGCTGCGTCCATTGCTGCCAAAATTGCAAGACCAAGCAGCCCTGGCATCCCCCTTGAAGACGCCTGCAAAGACCAGTGATAAACCACAAAAGACGCCCGATCTTTTCATCCACTCATGGAAGTCGGAAATTGCCGCCTGCCCATGGAATCCGGCCAACCGTCTGCTGCGCATCGTTATCCAACTTCCCGCTGATCAGGCCGCCGTCACAGGCGTCACGCATTCCGAGTATCCGATGCAGATTTCCTTTGATCCTCTCACTGTGAAGCAATTTCGCTTGCTCTGTGAGCGCCATCTAGCTGCCACCGAACTGCGCACTGCTGGCAGTCATGTCATTTGGTATGAATTCCAGCCGAACGGCCAACCAGCTGACTTTGCGCGTGGGTCCAGTCGGCAGATTGCTGCTGTAACCGTTCCCAATGCCCATTTTACCTCACAAACTGTGGGTCCATTTGATAGCAGCAAGCTTCAGGTCATCGACCGTGGCTACACCTTGCAAAATGCCCGTGAGGACTTTGTTTTTGAGACGTCCGTGCTTGGTTTTGGTCTGCTCATGCGGGGAGCTGAGCAACTCGGCAATCTCAATCACGCTCTCGTGCTCGACCTCGCCAAACGCGCCAAAGGCTCTGAGGCTAGCAGCGAGCGGACTCGTTTCATCAAGCTCGTTGAAGATGCGCAGCGTGCCGTGGGACTCTGAGCACGCAGTGTCACGGATCGGTTCTTGAAAAGGTATGCGCCTGATGCGATGCAGGCGCATCCATGAACGAGATTACGCGCAGGAAAAACTTCATTCCGATCACGGCTGAGATCATCGCCTATCTCGATCAATTCGGGCGCTGCGATGAACTGCCGACGACTTACGATGAATTGCGCTGTTTTGCGGATAGTTATCCGCTTCACGATAAAGAAGGCAACGCGACTTACTGGAGTTCCGTGATGTATCCGCGTGAGTTGCAGCAGGAACTCTATCCCAAGCTCACAAGCATCTACTCACTACTGCGCACCGGTGATTTTCATGCCGTGCCTCATCTATACGTTGAGCGGGTGGATTACTGTGAGTTTGGCAACTCCAGGCCCTTCCGCGTGCGCGTGGTGAACCAATACAATGACAACTACGACCACTTCTATGTGAAGACCGCCGATGCATCGCGAGTTTACGGTCTGGAACTCGAGCATCTGCTTTCCCCCAACCGCATCAACTACCTGATGCACCGCAGTGGCACTTTGGTGGAGGAACACATCGCGGGTGTGCCTGGTGATGCCTTCATACGCGATTATTTGCAAAGACCGGATCTCAATGGGGTGCGTTTGGCCAAGGAGTTCGTCAAATTCAGTGAGCGGTGCTTTATCCGCCTGCTCGGTGACATGCGCAGTTACAACTACGTGGTCGATATGACGCCAGATTTCGAGGAGGTGCAGTATCGCGTGCGCGCCATCGACTTCGATCAGCAGAGCTATGAGGGGCGTAAAAGCTTGTATCTCCCGCAGTTCTTCAAAGAGAATAATCCCATTGTCCAACTCTGCTCCAGTCACCTAAACTTTCCCACCATGAAGCAGTATCAGGAAGAAGAGCGCAGCCTCATTTCCAGACGCTATCTTTCTGAATACACACGCATCATGGCTCTACTCCGCTGCATGAAAAGCAATGCCGTTGAGCCCTTTGAGAAAGTCGTCCAGCTCCGATCCGAATTGAGCGCTTACCACAACACCCACGTTTTCGACTCTTGCAAAAGCATGGGCGAGATCGTCGAGCGTAACCTGGATTTAATGCTGGGGAAGCATCTGGTATGACGACGCTCCGCTAGGAGAGCTTGTTTTTGAAGTCCTCGTAGCCAAAGCGGCGGACGACTCGGTAATCCTTTGTAGCTGGATCATAAATGGCGATGTCGGGATGATGGACGCCATTGAATGTAGTCGTCTTAACCATGGTGTAGTGGGCCATGTCGGCAAAGACAAGGCGCTGACCGACTTGAAGCGGCTGTGGGAAGGAAAATCCGTGGAGGACATCACCAGCGAGACATGTCATGCCTCCGATCTTGTACTCATATGGGAACTCGCCCGGAAGGCCAGCACCGAAGATGTGCGGGCGATAGGGCATCTCCATCGTGTCTGGCATATGCGCAGAGGCGGAGAGGTCTAGGATGGC
>JANOBP010000157.1:0-7202 GCA_031411715.1 Verrucomicrobiaceae bacterium
GTGACCAAAACGGTCATGAACACACTCGCCATGGGCACACTGCTGAATAACCAAGCGCCATGAGCAAACTGCATCCCAAGCGATTGATCATCTTCAGCCTCCTCATGGCCATCTTGATCTTCGCTGCGTCAGGCTATGGCCCATGCGTTTTTTTCGTGATCCAAGCCCGTCTGGGGAACCGAGAGCTGAAACTCGCAGACACAGATCAAATCGTTCGCCCAAGCTCCTCACAACTCGCGTGGGCATTCAACGCCGCAAGCCGTGAACTCATCGCCCGCCACGGCCAACCTACCGCGTGCCGTATCAGCACCAATGACTCCAAAATGGAAAAAGGCCTGACTTGGCACCAAGAAGACCATTGGCTGACCTTGGAAGCTGTAGCAGACCTCAGCGCCAATTGGATCACCCTTTACAAGAAGCCTCTCGACATTCCTTCCGCATCTGGCGCAGTCTTTTCCACGACTCAAGATTACAGGCTGAAGCCAAACTTTTTTGACCGATTCCCCTAAGTTCACAAATCGTCTATCACCACGATCGTCGCCACTTTATGCCAGCAAGCGGAGCCTGCGAATGGTGCACGGTGCGCTGATCATCCGCACTTGCCGCGTCAGATGATTCCGCTAAGATCCGTGCAGTTGCGGCACCTGCTGCGTGATCTTTGTCAGAACCATACACCCAATTTCCTGCAGTGTTCGTTTTCGAGCCTTGTGGCCCGGCCCGTTTCATACCTACCGGGGGCTGCGCGCGGGAGTGACTTGTCATGCCTTCACTGGAAGACAGCGCTCCCTCTACGCGGGTCCCCACCTGGACTCATGGGATACGTGAGCCCGCTGCTTCGGACGGCACAGGTGGGTCAACTGAAAGCGTCCCGGCTCCGCCCGGGGCGCTTTCTCACTTATTGGGCAGCACATGTGGTTTTTTAAGCTGTGAAATGGCAACGAACCTGAAGGTCATGCCGCATGTTAAAATTTTAACATGCGGACACATGAGTAACCTTGATCCACCGCAGGCACTGGACACAAAAAAACGGAGCCCGTTGAGAGGCTCCGTTTTTTGAGTCGTGCTGAGGTTGTCAGCGCGCGGACGCTTACTTGTTCTTGGCGTCGAACTTGGCTTTGCACTTCTCGCAGCAGAAGGAGACGGTTTTGCCATCTTTGCCTTTGCTGGTGATGCTGGAATCAGCAGGCTTGCCACTGATAGGGCATTTGTCAGCTGCAGCAGCGAGGCCTGCGGATGCGAATGTGAGTGCGATGACGGTGAGCAGTGTTTTCATAGGATGGTGGTGTGTTGGGTGTGTTTTGGATCGGCAAGGTTGCCGGTCAGTGCGTGAACGTATGAAATCAGACGTTTCTTGTCCACTGTTAATCTTTCCTTGCCATTAAGCCCCCGGTGCCTCTAAAACTCGCGCTTCAACTGCTTTTACCATCCCCTTATGCATTTCCTCTCCCGTGAAGCCACCGTCGCGAAACCTGGATTCAGCCGCTGGCTGGTACCACCAGCCGCCATCGCCGTTCACATGTGCATTGGGCAGGTTTATGGCTTCAGTGTGTTTAAAAAGCCATTGGCCAAGGCGCTGGGCATCACTGGCCCAGGGTTGGGTGACTGGTCGGAAGCGGATGTGGGCGTGGCATACTCCATCGCGCTGGCTCTGCTCGGCATCTCGGCCGCGATCTTTGGCAAGTGGGTGGAACGCAGCGGTCCGCGCAAGACCATGATCGCCAGTATGCTGTGCTTTTGCAGCGGATTGATCATCTCTTCTCTCGCGGTTCAGTGGCACCAGATTTGGTTGCTGTATTTGGGCTATGGATTGGTCGGTGGAGTTGGTCTTGGTCTTGGCTACATCTCACCGGTCTCGACTTTGATGAAATGGTTCCCTGACCGTCCTGGTATGGCCACAGGCATGGCCATCATGGGCTTCGGCGGTGGTGCGCTGATCGGCGGACCTTTGGCGGAGGAGCTCATGAAGCGATTTTCTTCAGCCTCTTCTGTCGGTGCGAGTGAGGCCCTGCTGGTGATGGCGGGCTTGTATTCCATCTCGATGCTTTTTGGCTCGCTCATTGTGCGGGTGCCGCCTGAGGGATGGAAACCTGAAGGCTGGGAGCCCAAGGCGCATGTGAAGCCACTGGTGACCAATGCCAGCGTCGCTGTGGATAGCGCTTGGAAGACCCCTCAGTTCTGGATGCTCTGGGTCGTGCTATGCATGAATGTGAGTGCTGGTATCGGCATTCTTGGGCAGGCTTCCCCGATGATTCAGGACATGTTCAAGGTCACACCAGCAGCGGCGGCTGGCTATGTTGGCCTGCTTTCTCTCTGCAATCTGGGTGGGCGCTTCTTTTGGTCTTCCATGTCCGATCTCACCGGCCGCAAAGGCATCTATTGCGTCTATTTCGTGCTCGGTGCTGCCCTTTATATGAGCGTGCCATGGACACAGGGAAAGGGCAGCGTGACGATGTTCGTCGTCGCCACGGGTTTGATCCTCACGATGTATGGTGGCGGATTTGCCACCATTCCGGCTTATTTGCGTGATCTCTTTGGCAGTTATCAAGTCGGGGCGATTCATGGCAGGCTGATTACCGCATGGTCAATGGCAGCCATCGTCGGCCCTCAGCTGGTGGATCGCCTTTCTGTCGCCAATAAGAAAACCATGCCCCCCGAGCAGGCCTACAATTCCATTTTCTATCTCATGGTCGGCCTCTTGATTGTCGGCCTGATAGCCAATCTCCTCGTCCGCCCTGTCGATTCGAAATACCACCTGAAGGAACCCGCCAAAGCCTGATCTCACTATGAAAGCCCTCTCTCTCTTCATCGCCTGGGTCTGGATCACCGTCCCGCTTGGTTGGGGCGTTTACCAGTCCGTGAACAAATCGCTACCACTCTTCGGCATCGTGGCGGCAGCTCCAGCGGCGGTGAAATAGCGTCGTCTTACAATTTAATGCGCTCGCGTATCGACATGCCGGACATGTTGGAAACACTTGTGCCACTTGAATGCAAATCGGAGGCCTCATGGCTTGATAGATAACGAAACGCGGCCTTATAAGCTGCCCCGCCGATCAAGAAATACGCGATCAGCGAGCGCGGCCCGAACATGATCCAGCCAAAGGCCAGCATGTCCCAGCCGGAGGTGCCTTCAGGCTCCTCTGATTGATAGGCATCTGCATCCGCTTCTTCGCCCTCATCGAATTCTTCCTTGGTCTCTTCATCGGCATTAGGATCAAAGCCACCGCCGCCGCTTTGCGTGCGGAATTGAGACATTTGCTCCTGAAACTCGGCCTCATACAGCCGTGAGCGCTGCTCATCCTCACGCCTGGTTTGCTCCTCCCGCCGCTGCCGCTCCGCGATCTCCTCCGGGCTTTCTTTGGAGTACTCTGAGCTTTCTGCATCGACACTGTCGGCCTGATATTCCGCATATCGGCTGTCGTAGGCCAGGAGGTTCGACAAAACGACGCCTGCCAGTGCTGTGACCGCCGCCAAGTAACCAAAGCGGCTGTCGATGCCTTTGCCGCTCACCCGGATCAGCCAGCCCACGCCATAACCGATGCCAATCACCAACGGCACAAAGAGCTTCCAAGTCCTGCCCACGGCGAACGAGTAGGCCACGCAGCCCAGGATGACCGCCACCACCGCCACCAGCACGGCTTGATTGAAGTTCTGTTCGGATTTCAGATCCTCCAGGCGCTGTTGAGTGCGCTGGAGGCTCTCCTGCATGAGTTTTTCGGCCTTTCGCTTCTGTTTGGCCTTCTCGCTCAAGCCTTCCATGGACTCATCTTCATCATCATTGGCGTCCATCAGAGGCGTTGCTCCCGGCGGGCGGTATCCCGTGCGTGGCAGCGGCATTTCCGGCTCGGGCGGCGCATGGGCAACATTCAAGTCGGGGGCAGACGGGGTGTCCGCTGGAGAGGGCGGGGCTGGGATCGGCTGATCGGCCACGTTGCGGAACATCAAATGCAAGGCTCCAGCGCTGATCACATCACCGTCCTTCAGCAGCGCCATGACCTGCGGGATGCCATTCACCAGCACGGGCATTTGCGGATCCACCGCACGCAACCAATGGCCCTGTGCCGTGGGAGCCAGCTCATAATGCAGCGGTGCCACGCCCAGCTCTGCCCGCACCGCCACATCGGCTTGCGCGTCAGAGCCCACCCGCACCGTCCGCGCAGCGAGCACAGCAGTGTGCCCCGTTTCAGCGACCAGATAGGCAGGCATTCTGCCAAATTATGGTAATTATATAACAACAGCAACCAACAAAGCCGTGAGCATGTCACAAAAACTCACTCAACGGGCTGGTGACAGGCCTCGACTGGCTCGCCGCATCACTTCTCCACCGCCTGACCCGCCGCCACCCAACCGCCGTAGCCGCCGTCGAGATGGATGAGGTTTTTGAAGCCAAGTTTTTGGAAGACTTCGAGTGAGCGGGTGCTGCGACCGCCCGACTGGCAGTGGATGAGGTAGGTTGCGGTTTTGTCCAGCTTGCTGACTCCGGCTTCAAAACCGCCGTCGAGGAAGTCGATGTTTTTGGCACCTTTGAGGTGGCCTTCGCTGAATTCGTCGGCCGTGCGGATATCGAGGATGGTGAGTTGGCCTGCGGCGATGAGTTTGGCGGCTTCGTCGGCTTTGACGTGCTTGGCCTGGTCAGCGGCGAAGGTGAAGACGGGGAAGATGAGCAGGAGGGCGAGGAGGAGTGTGTGTTTCATGGTGATGACGATTTCAGTTTCAGGTTTCAAGTTTCAGGTAGCCGCAGCGCATTTGACCTCGACTGTCATGGAGCTGAGGCGCTGATAGAGGCGGCGCTGGGCCAGTAGCGGCCACCAGCGGTAGAGGTAGATTTCCAAAGGCTTCCACATAGCTACCCAGCCAATGATGGTCAGGCCTTCACGCATGACCGTCTGCCAACTGCCAACCGGTGGCGTGAGCAGCGTGGCGATGACTTCACAGATGCCTAGGAACAACAACCCAATGAGCAACGAAGCGCGGCCCTCACGCATCAGGTGCTTCAAGTCATGCAGCACCCTGAGGGCACGATATTCAAAATAGTGCGCCACGGATTCGGTGATGAGCTTTTGCGCCGCAGCGGCATCGGTGGAGCTGTTGGCAATGTGGACGACGAGCTTCAAAGCCTGCTGCTTGGGATGCTCCTGCGCCCAACTGACGATGAACTCCTCCGCGTCGCGGTCGAGGTCGCGCTCATGGAACGGTGAAGGGTCCATGGAATTGAACAACTGGTTCAGTTCCGTGACTTTGACCTCGATAAGTCCGGTCATGGTTCGAAAAGAGAAGAGTGCCTGTATAGAGTGCGAAGTAAGCAGTGCTTAGTGATTCAGTCGCTAACGAGGCGGTGTGTCACTAAGCACTGAGAACGGAGCACTTTTTCCACTCAAGCCTTCAATGCCGCAGCGTAGCCCTTCTCCACCTCCGCCCAGTTTACCACATTCCACCAGGCGGCGATGTAGTCGGGGCGTTTGTTTTGATACTTAAGGTAGTAAGCGTGCTCCCAGACATCGAGACCGAGAATGGGTGTGCCGAGATCGGCTTCTTCCACGATGCCTTTCATCAGCGGGTTGTCTTGATTGGGCGTGGAGGTAACTTTGAGCTTGCCATCTTTGGTAACGATGAGCCAGGCCCAGCCGGAGCCAAAGCGCTTGGTGCCAGCTTCACCGAACAGCTTTTTGAAGTCATCCACGCTCGTGAATGTGGACTGGATCGCCGCGCCGAGCTTGCCCTCTGGGCCTTTGGGGCCACTGCCAGCGGGTGCCATCCATTTCCAGAACCACGTGTGGTTCACGTGGCCGCCACCGTTGTTGCGGATGGCAGCCTGCGCAGTCTCTGGCAGGGACTTGATGTCGGTGATGAGTTCCAGCGCGTCGGTTTTGCTGATGCTGGCCGCTTTGAGCGCATCCCCGAGCTTGGTGATGTAAGCCGCGTGGTGCTTGCCGTGATGGATGCCCATGGTCATGGCATCAATGTGCGGCTCAAGGGCTTCCGGCGCATAAGGCAATGGAGCCAGGGCGAGATCGAGCGCCGCATGACTGCGGGCTGGAATGACGAGTGAGCCTGCGAGAGCGGCAGTGCTGGTGTGAATGAAGGAACGACGGTTCATGGTAGGTGGGTGGTTGGTTATGGATTACGCACCAGCATACGAGGCCATCAGACGGAATGTCACGACCAATTTGACTTGGAGCGTGCATTCCTTTGCTGCCATGCTAGGGTTATACCCCATGGCATCCGTCACAAACCCACCCGAATGGAGCACGAACACGCGCGCTGCTTTCCGTGCCCGCGACGACTGGAGTCTGAAATGGTGGATGATGTTCGCCATCATCCTGAGCGTGGTTTTCCACATGCTGCTCTACGTCAGCTTCGACACGATGGGCATCGCCAAGTCGGATAGACCCGTCGTGAAGCTGCCTGAGCGGGTGCAGATCTCCAAGAAACTACTGACCGAGCAAAAAGCCATCCAGCAGATCCCTGAAACCATCGCTCCGGGAAACCTGCCTGACATGAAGGCCTTTGAGCCGAATCTGAGCATGATGGAAAAGATGCAGGAAGTGCCTGCCAATCAAGAGATCGACCTCACGCCGAATGTGAAGGAACTCACCAACTTCATCCGCAAGAACGATCCGGGAGATACCTCACCCGGTATGCCCAAGGCCGCTGAGATGGCCATGCTGCTGGCCCCACAAAGCCTCGCTGCACCTGATTTGGCCCAAGAGATGGCCAGTGTGCGCCGTGAGGTGCTTTCAAAGCCCGTTTCAGAAAAACAAATGCTCCTCGACTCTGGCGCGCTCGATCCCGGTCAGGGTGGAAAGATGGATGCGGGCCTGCTTGATGCCGTGAAGAGCCAAGGCACCGAAAATGCCGCCGGCGCACGGGTGAAGGGCTTCAGCAACCTCGATGACCTGCTCAGTGGTAGCGGCGGCAAAATGGGCGGCAGCACCGCCCCCATCCTGATGCCCACCGACTTGCTCTTCACCTATGGCAGTGACCAGCTCGCTGAAGGTGCCCGCCTCAGCCTCATGAAACTCGGTTTCCTCATTCAAAAGAACCCCAACAGCCTCTTCATCATCGAAGGCCACACCGACAGCTTCGGCGGAGAAGACTACAATCTCGAACTCAGCATCCGCCGCGCGACAGCGGTGGTGAGCTGGCTGCGCGAATCGCTTGGCCTGGGCACGGATCGCATTCAGGCTGTGGGCATGGGCAAGTCC
>JANOBP010000158.1:0-3368 GCA_031411715.1 Verrucomicrobiaceae bacterium
CTTCTTCACCGCTCCGAGCACCTGAAGCTCGTGGATGGACCAGAAGGTGCCTTTGGCTTCGCCGAGTTGGGAAATGCGGATGGATTTGGCTTTCGTGGGCTTGGTGAAGAGGTAGTCGATGACCCCGGCTTCGCCCTCGCCTTGCAGCGTGGGCTTCTCCCACTCGGTGCCGTTGATGGAGAGTTCGATCTTGAACTTGCGCGGGTAGTCGTTGCGGGATTTGCCGGTGTCGAGGATGAGGCCGGTGATGTCGGTGGGCTCGGGGAGGTCGATTTGGAACCACATGTCGGGGCTCTGCGGCTTGCGGGTGTCCCAGCGGGTGGTGATGTCACCGTCGATGGCTTTGGCGACTTCTTTATCGTTGTGGCTGGCGGTGAGCTTCCACGCGGCGCGGTTTGGCAAGGGCTGCGGGTAGAGGGCGCGGAGTTCTTCGATGGTCCACGGGGTCACGCGTTTGCTGAGCTCTTTGCGCAAGGCAGCGACTTCCTTTTTTGCCACGATCTTGCCGCTGTTGCCAAAGGCTTTGCGGATGTAGCTGGCGACATCGGCGATCCATTGATCGTCAAAGCTGGCCATAGTGACCATCTGCGCCTCGTAGGTTTTCCCGTCGATGGGACCTGCAAGACCATTGAGCATGACACGCACGATGGCATCGCCCTGCACGGCGGTGCGTGATCCGGCGAGCGGCGGGGCGAGTGTGGCGCCTTCGCGTCCGGCGATGGGCATGCCCGCGCCGTCGAAGCCGTGGCAGGCAAAGCAAAGCGAGCGGAAGATCTCCTGACCGCGTTCGAGCTGCTTCTTTTCATCCTTCGTGAAGCTGCCGCTGATCTTCGGTGCCTCGACGAGCAACTGCGCCCCGATTTCCTTCACGCCGAGGCTGGCGGAGGTCATGAGCGTCATCTGCGCTTCGTCTTTCCATTTGGGCCAGTTAAGGTGTCTGGCAGTGTAGAGCGTCTGGAGCACCACGGTGGGGTCTTTGTCGGCCTTGAGAGCTTTGATGTCGGCGATCAAGGCGGTGTCGCCTTTTTTGAGCAGCGATTCGGCCACACGGATGGCGCTGGCACGGACTTGCGCGTGCTCGTCCTTCATCGCGGCGCGGAGAATGTCCGGCGTGATGGCATCGAGACCTTCGAGTGTCCAAAGCGCATGCAAGCGAGCGAGATGGTTGTCGTGCTTGAGCAGCGAAACAAGCGCGGGGACCACGGATTGGTCGTTTTTGACAATGAGCATGCGCTGCGCGGTGTCACGCCAGAAGCCGTTCGGATGCGTGAGATGCTCGACGAGCTGCGCGGGCGTTTCGCCGATCATTTTCGGCTGCGGGCCGGGTTTGAAATCCTTGTGCACGAGACGCCACACGCGACCATGACCGGCGACGTGCTGCATGCCGGTCGGCTCGATGGCTCCACGGAGGAAACTGCCGGGCTTCACCCAATTTCCTTCCTGAATGATGCCGCGATACGCATCGACGATGTAGAGGCAGCCATCGGGGCCGGTGGTCATGTTCAGCGGGCGGAAATTCGGATCGCTGCTGCGGATGAACTCGCTCATCTGCTCCTCATACGGGTTCGCGACGGTGGTGATGCCGTCTTTGATTTCCACCGTGGCGCGGCGGATGAGGCGACCAACGGGTTCAGGCAGGAAGACGTTGCCATAAAGCTCCTTCGGCAGGCGATCACCGCGATAAACGGTCTGTCCGGCGCAACCGGTGAAGTGGTTCAAGCGCTTGTCCTCCGGCGAATGGAAGCGTCCGGGGCCGCCCTGGAAATCTCCGAGCCCGACGATGGGCCACACGGTGTCGAACTTCTCGCTCTTCTGCTGCTTCACATTGATCGCGGCATAAAGAATGGGCGCTTGGTAGTTCCAGAGGCCTTTTTCGCCGCCCGCATTGCTCCACCACATCTTGCCGTAGTCGTCCTGAGCCAGGCCCCACTGACCGCCATTCGGCGCGGTGTTTTCTTTGAGTGCCGGCTGCTTCTCGCCAGCCCAGCGCAGGCGGTAGCTATTGTAGGTGGTGTAAATCCAGTTATCCAGGCCCCACACGAGACCGCTGGGCTGATGCTCCATGTTTCCACCTCGCGGACCGCCGACATACCAGGGCGCTTGTTCATCGGCCACGCCGTCGCCATTCGCATCGCGATGCAGCGTGATGTCATTCGTGTCCGTGATGCCGACGAGCACCCGGTCATCCAGCGGCAGCACCATGCGGGGCAGCAGCAGGTTATCGAGATACACGCTGTGCTTGTCGAAGACGCCGTCGCCCTTCGTCGATTCATGCATCGAGATGCGGCTCTTCGGCGTGAGTTCGTCCGTGCCGTCGATGTCCTGCATGTAGGTGCGCATTTCGACGACGTACATCTTGCCATCCCCATCAAAGGCGATCGCCATCGGTTCTTTGATGAGCGGATCGCTCAAAACCAGCTCCAGCGAGTAGCCATCGGGCAACTGGATCGTTTTCAGCTCTTCCTCAGGCGTCTTGGCCTGGATAGGAAAGGTGTAAGTCGGGTTGGTTTGCGCGAATGCAGCAGCACTCGCGAGCGCGAGAAGGGAAAGTAAGCGGAGGGTCATTTTGAGGGGCGAAGTAGTCGTGAAAAAGGGCGAAGGTCTTGCAACGAGATCTCTTCACTCTGGAGGCGCGGCACGAACGAAGGCGAGCCAGTGCCGCAGGCTGTTCGCTGCCGACGTGTCAGGTAGCGCGGTTTCATCGAGCGTGAGCTTCATTTCCCACCCGTGCGGGTGTAGGACGGCTGACGCACCCAGGCTGCTCCACCAGGTGAGCATGACATGATTCGACTCCAACACATGCGCCACGAAGTGCCGGATGCCGGTGGCAAACGCATGCTCCCACAAGGCGGCCAGCAGAATGGTGCCCGCTCCCTGGCCCTGAAACTCATCCGCCACGGTGAAGGAAACCTCCGCCATGCTCTCATCCTGGCCAGATCGCCAGAAGGAACCGCCGCCCACGCCGGGAACGTCGTCGTTATCTTGAATGACGATGATCCAGCTCGCGTGCTGGCCCTGATCTTCCGCGCAGAGCCGGTCGATGAAGGTCGGATTGACACCGCGAAAGCGTGTCCAGAACCTGAAGTAAGTGGATTCGGGCGAGAGCCGCTTGAAGGCGTCGATAATACGCTCCCGGTCATCCGGAAGCAGCGGGCGTAAGATCACAGGAAGCCCATCGCGAAGGCACAGTTGATAATGGGACAACAAAGAGGGCATGAGCTGGTTTAAACTGAAGAAGGGACCTTATGGGCTGCGGATCAAGCGCGGGCACGGCAATCGGATTTGTGAGAAGACACATTCTTGGCTAGCCTGCACACATGCCTCCTCCACGAAACACCACCAAAGCCCAAGTCCTGCGCGGACTGGTG
>JANOBP010000159.1:0-20321 GCA_031411715.1 Verrucomicrobiaceae bacterium
TGAGCTATCAAGTGCCTGCGCCAGCTTTCCAGGCGTCCGGCATCTCCCTGACGCCTGATCCCGCTAACGTCACCAACGGTGCCGCCAGCATGATGCTCAACATGAACGCAGGCACCACACTCAGCGGCCTCATGGTCATGAAAGTCCGTTTGCAATCCGTCACCGATCCTCAGCGTGTCCTCAATCTTGCTCTGAGTGATTCACAGCGCATCTCTGGCGACGCCAGCAATGGCATTTATCAACTCGCCTTCACCATGCCGCGCTACATCACACCCGGCGATTGGAAGGCCACCATCATCGCCACTGACTGCTTGCGTGACACGGAGTGGTCCTTTGGTGGTGATGATATTGGCGACGACTTTGCGCTTCCGCTCACTGCCGATCCAGTTCTCGCCGTCACCAACACCGGACAAATCGATTCTATTGCCCCAACTCTTACCGCACTTGCCGCAACGCCCACCAGCATCAATGCAGGCACCGTCGCGGAAAACGATCGCGTCATCACCTTGAACATCAGCCTCAGCGATAACCTCGCAGGCCTCGCTTCCGGCAGCATTATCCTCGTTTCCGCAGCGAATTCCGAGCAAACCGTCGCCACCTTCAATCTCAATGATCTCACCACCGGCACCGCGCTGAATGGAGATTACCAAGTCGCTGCCATCGTGCCTTATGGCCTTCCCGCTGGCATCTACTCCATCCGCGTCCGCGCACAAGACAGCGCACTGGTCCCCGCCATCTTTTCCAATGTCGTCGGCAGCGGCGACAACTCTCTACCAGCTCTCGCGGACGATCTCATCACCATTACAGGCACCGCAGGTTATCCCGAGTGGGCAGCCGTCCAGTCATTCCCCTCCGGCCATTTTGAACCCACCGCCGATGCGGATGCCGACAGCGCCAGTAACCTCCTCGAATACGCCTTTGGCATGAATCCGGCCGCAGCTGACGCTATCGCCTTTTTGCCTCCCATCGCCACCAGCGGTCTTCCGCTTATCACTCTTCAAAGCGGCCACCTCCACATTGAATTCCTTCGCCGTAAGGCCTCAACCAACAGTGGACTGACCTATAAGGCCCAGTTCAGTGACACACTTCTCGAGACCGGCCCCGGAGCTTGGACTACATTCACCGCATCAACCATGGTCTTCAGCATTGATGAGACATGGGAACGCGTCATCATCGACGATACCGCTCTTGCTGCCCCCAATCGTTTTGGCCGAGTGAAGCTAACCTACCTACAGCCCTAGGTCCTCATGGATGTCCTTTTTTCATGGACATTTCTTCGATGTCTTGATGAGGATGGTCGATGAAGTTATACACGCACATTCCTAACGTCTTTCAGAGGCCGAGTTCGGATTGGATTGTGACCACCTTCTTTGCTCAGAGCGCTAGAACAACATCGGTTGGTTGGCAGAGTCGTCTGCCTTGGACTTGCGCTTCTTGGGAGTGCTTTCCGTTACAGGCTGCTCTTCTGTAACGATGCTTTCTGGCTGTTGTTCCATTGCTTTGGGTGGCGCTGGCGGATTCTGGGTGAGTGGTGCCTGCTCTTTCGTATCAGCAACAGGTTCTGCGGCGGTGCTGGCACTCAGTTCATTGATGATCACTGGACTGGTGGCTGTTTTGAAATCATTCGTGTCCTCGTCAATGTCGCTACCTTTATCAGCGGACTTTGTCTTCTTCGCGTTACTTGGCGGTGCTTTGGTAATGATCTTGGCGCTATTTTCCTCGTTTCGGTCGCGATGACGTTTCACGCGTTTGGCGGTCAGGACTCTACTTTTGGCCAAAGGACCATTGTGGCGTTCAAAGTGTGGTAACGACAGTCTGCCGTCGGTTTCGACAAGCCACCCAGCCTCCATCATGGCTGCTCCAAACCGCTTCTGACCGACGAGCTTATCAATGAACTCGCAAGTAACTCCCAGGTCGTTAGCGGAAACTCGGTTTAGTTCGGCCCATGACCAAAGACGGATCAATTTTCCCACCACGGCATCTGGTTGGATTCGCAGACTGGTGGCGATGGTACAGATTTCGGGTTTATCGGGTGTGGAGGTGTCTATTTTGATCCAGGGACGGCGCATTTGCCTAGCTATACCGAAGGTGTCACGACTGACAAGAGAACGGTTTAAGCGTTACAATTGAATTGTAGCGATGGAAGCGTTCTACCAAAGGCCCAATTCAAGATGGCCCTCGTTAGGAGTGGTGACGGGATCATCACCAATTTGTGGCACAGGGTTGGAGATGGGGCGCAGGACCTCTTCAGTTTTGTTCCGTGCCTGATTGGCAGCGGTTGAGACGCGGTAGGCTTCCAGGTGGTCGCTTTCGAAGGGTTTGAGCAGTGCGCGGAGGTCGTCGGCGCTTTGGTCAGGCTGCAGCCAATGGAGAGCGCTTTCCCCATCGAAGATGAGCGGGCTGCGGTCGTGGAACTTGGCCATGTAGCGGCCTGGAGGGGTCGTGACCACGCTCATGGAGGTGATGATGGCCCCACTGGCCTGATCTGCTGGATCGCGACTTTCCCACTCCTCCCAGATACCAGCGAGCAGAACGGGTTCATCGTCAGCACGGTGGATGAAGTAAGGGGTGGCGCGGTCCGGCCATTCATGCCAGCCACGCACGGGTATGAGGCAGCGTCTTTGCAAGATAGCCGTGCGATACGATGCGAGATCAAAGATGGACTCGCAGCGCGCATTGAAGGTGTGCGCGAACTTTTTGGCCACCTCTGTCTTGTTGCCCTTTGCCCAAGCCGGCACCAGTCCGAAACGCATTCGCTCGATTCCCATCTCGCCCGCTGTCAGGGTCAGCACGTCTGCGTAATCGGTGGGGCAGAGATTGTTCAGCACGTGGATGCCCGCTTTTTGATCCTCACGGGCCTTGTTGTTCCGCCGCTCAATGCGCAGCGCCTTGCCTGCGATGGAGAGGGCGGGAATCTTCGCGAACTGGTTGAGGCGGCCACACATGGAATTGAAGCGAACCAATTTGTCTATCGAAGAGTGGTGCACTCCAGTGGACTCGAACCACTAACCTTCTGATCCGTAGTCAGATGCTCTATCCATTGAGCTAGGAATGCGTTTTGGCTGAAAAGCCGGTCGTTGTGTTGGCAACGGGCGACGAGATTATCGCAGCGAGATGTTTTGTCAAACGGTGGGGTGGAGATTTTGCACTCCTTCTCACTTCGGAGACAGTTTTGACCTTTCTGAATGCTCCATCTGCGCCATGATCCGCCGCCCATGGCTCACGCGATCAATTCCCTCATCCACGCACTCGATGTCAATCCGCAACTCGGCACGGAAGGACGCATCCTGTTCATCCGCGCGGAGAATCATCCGGCGCTGGAGCATTTCCGTGAGCAGTTGACCTGCCAGCAGACATGGAAGCCGCGCGCAGTAGAACTGGAGGCGGCGGGTTTTCCCGTGGTGCGGGAGGAGCAGGGAAGCTATCCGCTTGTGTTGGTATTGCCGGATCCACAGCGTGATCTGGCGGTATCTGACATTGCACGTGGTTATGATCGCCTAGCGGACGGTGGGACGCTGATGGTGGCGCAGCACAATGATGCGGGTGGGAAGAAGGCGGAACAGATGTTCAAGGAGCTCACTGGCAGTGCCGAGACACTTTCCAAGCATCATTGCCGTGTTTTTTGGGCCGTTAAGGATGCCAGCAAGCCTTGGCGTGAGGGCACGCTGGCTCAGTGGCGTGAGCGCGGGCTCATGCGCCGCGTGATGGATGGTAAATGGTGGTCGAAGCCGGGACTCTTTAGCTGGGATCGCATCGACCCAGGCTCGGCGTTGCTGGCACAGCATCTGCCTGCGGATTTAAAAGGCCACGCGGCGGATCTGGGCTGCGGCTATGGCTTCCTGAGTGATCACCTGCTGCGCCACTGTTATGACATCGACGCGCTGGACATCTACGACGCCGATGCGGATGCCTTTGAGTGTGCCCGACGGAACCTCGGCATCATTCCCACGCGTGTGAAGGCCAAGCCCGTGTGGCGTGATGTCACCGCTGGCATCGAGCGCACGCGCTACGACGTCATTGTGACCAATCCGCCCGTCCATGAGGGCAAGGATCAGGATGCACTCATCGGCATGAAATTCATCGCCACGGCCGCAGCGGCGCTGCAAGCAGACGGGCAACTCTGGCTCGTGGCCAACCGGCAGTTGCCGTATGAGGAACTCCTCACCGAATGCTTTGCCGAGACGCGGCAGGTTATTGAGCAGGGTGGATTCAAGGTGCTTCATGCGCATCATCCCAAAGTGCCACCTGCCTATGAGCGGCGTCGGAAAGGGAAATGGAAGCGGTAAGGCGACGTGCACCGGTTGTTCCTACTCCGCCTCGGGCCGTGGGTCGCGGGAAAGCAGGGCTTTGAGACCTTCCTTGGCGGGCTTGCCCTCGTGGAGGATGGCGTGGATCTCGTTGAGCAATGGTGTGCGCTGGCCGTGCTGCTGGGCCACCTGATGGAGACTGGCGGTGTTCACGACGCCCTCGGCGACCATGCGCGTGCTGGAGAGAATATCAGCAAGGGCTTGCCCCTCACCGAGCAGGCGTCCCACGCGGTTGTTCCTGCTGTGGTGCGAGTAACAGGTCGCCATCAGGTCACCGACGCCACTGAGGCCGTAAAAGGTCTCGACCTTGCCGCCCATCGCCACTCCGAGGCGCACCATCTCCGCTAGTGCGCGGGTGACGAGTGCAGCGATGGCATTGTCGCCGAGTTTCAAACCCAAGGCGATGCCAGCGGCGATGGCGTAGGGGTTCTTCATGGCGCCAGCCCACTCCGCACCGGTGATGTCATCCGTGGTGTAAGTGCGGAAGAAGGGCAGGGTAAAGCAGGATTGTACGGCACGTGCCGTGGCCTCATCTGCGCAAGCGACGACGGCAGCGGTGGCTAGGCGGGCGGCGACTTCTTCGGCGTGATTTGGGCCAGTGAGCACGGCCATTGTGGCCTGTGGGAAGGATTCAGCGATGATCTGACTCATGCGCTTGCCTGTGTTCAACTCGATGCCTTTGGCGCAACTGACGATGATGCGACTGCTAGCCGCCGGAGTGCCTGCGATGTGCTGCGCGGCCTCACGCATGCCTTTGGATGGCACTACAAAGATAATCATGTCCGCTGGCCGCAATTGCTGCGCGTCGGCGACGATGTCGATTGGAGCTGCGAGTTCCAAATCAGGCAAGTAGCGCTCATTTCGACGTGTGGTGGCGATCTGGCTCATCAAATCGGCATCACGACCCCAAAACTGCACCTTGAGGCCACGAATGGCTAGCGTGGCGGCGAGCGCGGTGCCCCAGCTTCCGGCACCGATGACGATAGCGGATTGAATCATGCTTTTTTGACTCCCATCTTGCTCTCCGTGCCTGCCAGCAGGCGCTTGATGTTGGCGCTGTGGCGGATGAAGACCAACACGGTCACCACGATGCCAAAACCCAGCATGACGAAGTCCCAGCGGCCTTCACGCACCATCTGGATGGCCATGGATGACGGAACTGCCACCGCAGCCGCCAGTGAGGCCAGCGACACGTAGCGAGTGGCAAAAAAGAACACCAGCCAAGCTAGCCAGCCACCGAAGAAGCCCGCCAGTGACATCCCAATGAGGACACCCGACATGGTGGCGATCCCTTTGCCTCCTTTGAATTGCAGCAGAAACGGAAACATGTGACCCAGCACCGCTCCAAAGCCTGCCAGCACCTTGCCAGTCGAGATCATCTGCGGTTCGGTGCTCGTGGCGGCCATCCAACCCGCCGCGAGAAACACCGGCAGCCAGCCCTTGATCATGTCCAGCAGGAAGACGGTAATGCCGATGCCCTTACCCATCACGCGGATCACATTGGTCGCACCGATGTTGCCGCTGCCATGCTGACGGATGTTGATACCTTTGAGCTTTCCGGCCCAGTAACCAAAAGGAAACGAGCCGCACAAGTAGCCGCATACGGCACTGGAGATGAGGGCGGAGGTGGTGGTCATGACAGCGCGCTTAGTAGCCTTGTCACGGGGCATTTGGCAAGCGAACTCCTCAAAATGGCGGAATCATGCCTGACGGTATGGATCATGTCATCCGAGCGCCTCTTTTCCTGTATATGAAAAGCCCGCGCTCAGCCTGGAAACTGAAGCGCGGGTTGAATGGCTTCGAAATCAACGAAGTCTGGTCTTCACGGTGCGAATTACTTGGCGTCGCCTTTGCCTTTGCCCTGACTGGCGCGGAACTTTTGCAAGACCGCCTTGTCTTCTGGAGTGATCGCAGCACGCTCCGTTTCGTCCAGCTTACGGTCACCATTCTTGTCGTACTTCTTCATCAGCGCGATGATCTCAGCCGGAGGACCGCCGCCTTTGCCTTTGCCTTCATCTTTGCCTTTGGCAGGGGGCTCAGCGTTGACTGATACGGTCAGCAGACCGATTGCAAATGCGACTAGCAGTGTCTTCATAGGATACGAGTTGGTTTTGAGTTTGAGTTGTGTGTCGGATGGATCCGACCGTCTGCACCACCCAAAGTGGCGGCGCATGATTTGAAACTCCGCATCTTTCGATTGGGTGCAAAAAAAGTCATTCATCGCACCTAGCCCATATTTGGCTCACGGCCTGTGGGGTGGCGTGTGCTAGCGGAGTGGTATTACACATGCCTAGAAGCAAGGAATGGGTGGTGATCCGCCTTGCGGGTTCAGGTGGCTTGTTTGAGGGTGAATGCATGAGACACACGGAGAATCATCGGGCGCATCGGATTGGTTGGCTGAGGGCTGCGGTCTTGGGGGCTAATGATGGCATTGTTTCCACGGCCAGTCTGATCGTGGGCGTGGCGGCGGCGGAGTCGAGCCCTGGAAATGTGCTGGTCGCGGGCATTGCGGGTTTGGTCGCTGGGGCGATGTCGATGGCGGCGGGTGAGTATGTGTCGGTGAGCTCGCAATCGGACACGGAGCAGGCGGACATGGAGCGTGAGCGCCATGAACTGGCGACGGACCCCGAGCATGAGCACGCGGAGCTGGCTGCGATCTACGTGGGGCGTGGACTCGATGTAGAACTGGCGGGGCGTGTGGCGACGCAATTGATGGCCAAAGACGCGCTCACGGCTCATGCTCGCGATGAACTGGGCATCTCAGATACCTTGAGCGCGAAGCCTGTGCAGGCGGCTTTTGCCTCTGCAGGAACTTTTGCCGTCGGTGCGGCTCTTCCGCTGCTGCTGGTTCTGGTGGTGCCAGCGCCTGCACTGGTGTGGACGGTGTCGCTGAGTTCGTTGCTCTTTCTAGCGCTGCTGGGAGCGCTGGCAGCTCGTGCGGGTGGCTCGCCTGTCCTGAAGTCCGCCCTGAGAGTCGCTTTCTGGGGTGCTTTGGCCATGGGACTGACAGCAGGTGTCGGTGCGTTGTTTGGAGCTTCGGTGTGAAGCCGATGAGTTGAATCTCAGCCGATCAAAAGCTGCTGCAGTAGTCCTAAAACCGCGCAGGCTCCGATCACGGGCATGATCCCGATTTTAAAGCGCTGCATGGCGATAAAGGCCAGCACAGCCAAGACGGCGACGAAGGCATCAAAAGGCCCGTTTTTCGGCCAAAGGGCATCTTGGGTAAAGTGGACACCAAGATTCAAAATGACGCCAACAACGGCTGCGGTGATGGCGGTGAGCGCGGCGCTGAGTTTGGGCTGCTGGCCGAGTTTTTCGATGTGGGGTGCGCCAAGGAAGATGAAGAGGAAGCAGGGCAAGAAGGTGACCCAGGTGGTGATGAGGGCACCGAGCGTGGCTCCGGCGAGCGGGCTGAGCACGCCGGGGTGCTGCCAGCCGCCGACGAAGCCGACGAATTGCAGCACCATGATGAGTGGGCCGGGTGTGGTCTCGGCGAGGGCGAGTCCGCTCATCATTTGAGGATGCGAGAGCCAGCCATGAGTTTCGACGGCTTGCTGCGCGACGTAAGGCAGCACAGCGTAAGCTCCGCCGAAGGTGACGAGCGCGGCTTTGCTGAAGAAGAGGCCCTGCTGTGCCTGCGTGCTGCTCCAGCCGAGCCAAGCGGCGATGGCGAAGACTGGCAGCCACCATAGCGTGAGACAAAGCACGGTGATGCCGATGCTGCGGGACCATGAGGCCGCGGGCGCGGGTGGTAGGACGATGGCGTCAGTTTCTTTGGCTGAGCCATGGCCTTTCCCGGCTGGAAACTGGCTGCGCGGACCCACAAGGCCGATCAGGGCCGCTGCGGCGATGATGAGGACAAAGGAGACGTGGAAGAAGTAGATGGCACTGAAGCTGGCGGCCGCCACACACCACAGCGCGGGTGTTTGGAGTGCCTTTTTGCCAATGCGAAGCACGGCCTCAGCCACCACGGCGATCACGGCACCGAGCAGGCCGTGGAAGATGGCCGCGAGCCATGGAAGGTGCCCACCGGCCATGTAGAGCCAACTGAGCCCGAAAAGGATGAAGACCGATGGCAGCACAAACAGCGCTCCCGCCGCGATGCCGCCCTTGGCACCATGCAAGCGCCAACCGAGGTAGGTGGCCAGTTGCTGGGCCTCAGGTCCGGGCAGGAGCATGCAGAAGTTCAAGGCGTGAAGGAAATGCGCGTCGCTGATCCACCGGCGCTTCTCGACGAGCTCCTTGTGCATGATGGCAATCTGCCCTGCAGGGCCGCCAAAGCTGATGAAGCCGAGTTTGAGCCAGTAGCGCAGTGCTTCAGCGAAAGTGGGCATGGGTGGGGCATTGGGGTTCATCGCTTCTTGGGATGGTAGCATCTCCTATTTCTTCCTGGGCTTCACCGCCCCCAGCGGGGCCGTCAGCTTCTCGTAGAGGGCAAAGAGATGCTCCACGCGGGCGCGGAGGAGCTTGTCGGGCCAGAAGATGTCGAAGAACTCGTTCCAAAAGGTCTGGCGCTCGGCAGCCTCGCGGGTTTCGGTTTTCCAGTCGTTGCCGGACTTGATCGCACGATGTTTGATTTCGTTCCAGAAGAGGGGCATTGCGCCGGATGTAAGCGGGAGCGGGCATGACGGGCAAGGGATAAAACTTCGCCAGCCCATTCCAACGGCACCCGAGTCAAAAGGTCAGATGGCCAGAGGCCTGGCAAAGAGGGGCACCCTGTGACAGATAACCACTCAGCATACAAGGCGCAGCCCAAGGTGCGCTTGGTGGTGAACTAGAAAACTCATCCGCGCCTCAAGCACACCGCCCACCGCGCGGTTGCATCTTCAAGCTGAGTTGGTATTCTTGGCCGCATGAGCATCACCGCCACCGTGATCAATGACACCATCAAGCTGCCGGAGGGCGTCCATCTGGCGGATGCCACGGAAGTCCTAATCCTGCCGCAAACGAAACAGCGCCAGCGCTTTGCGGAGCGCTACCAGGAATTCATCGGCTGCGTCAAGGACGCACCTGCGGACGCGGCGGACAATCATGATCACTACCTTTACGGAGCACCGAAGAGCAAGCCATGACCGCCGTATTTGCCGACACCTGGTTCTTCCAGGCCATGCTGTCTGAGCATGACGAGCACCATGCCGCAGTCCTGAGCTACCTGGACACAGAGGATGACTTTATCATCACCACCCGCTAGGTGCTGGCGGAGACAGCCAATGCGATGGGTGGATCAGCGTTTCGAGTCCAGGCAGCGCGCTTTTTTCAAGCGGCAGAAAACGATGCCAACCTCATGATCGTGGGCGGCAGCGATGATCTATTTCGCCGCGGATTGAAGCTCTATGTCGAGCGCCCTGACCAAACTTGGTCGCTCACGGACTGCATCTCCTTTGTGGTGATGGAGGAGCACCGCATCCGTGACGCGCTCACCAGGGACCACCATTTCGAGCAAGCGGGGTTCCGGGCGGTCTTTGCGGAGTAAAATCTGGCCCATGTGGCTGAAATATGTCGCTAGCGTGGGGCGGACGGCTTGGCTTTCTTGACTCATTTACCGGACTTTGGAATCGGGTAATCCAGGGCCTCGAAGCACGTCCGAGGCTGCAATTTACCGTAAATTGATGCCTCGCAGCACGTGCGGGGGCTGCGCGCTACGGTAGCTGAAGGAAGCCTACTCCGACAAGACCCTCGACCGGCGTGAAGCGGGCCGCCTCAATGCCAGGCTGGGCACCTTGGAGCGCGACTGCCAGGACTGGTATGCGGAGGCCACCAAAATCTTCGTCGCCGGCACCAATCGGCGATCTGATCCGCTCCCAGGTGCCGACCAGTGACGAGTACGGCACACCCGGCACGCCAGCGCCGACGCCGCCCGCCCCACCGCCCGCCCCTCCGCCCGCCCCTCCGCCCACGCCGTAAGCTGTGAGGGCTACTTACAGCAGCCATCGAACTTCACCGGCACCTTCATGGTGAAAGCTGTCTCCTGGCCGGGGCGGCTGGTGGCGGTGATGGTGCCGCCGTGGGCTTTGACGGCACGTTTGACGATGCTGAGGCCAAGGCCGGTGCCTTTGATGGTGGAGGAGTGGTGTTTGTCTCCACGGAAGAAGCGCTTGAAGATGAAGGGTAGGTCGTGGGCGGAGATGCCGGTGCCGTTGTCACTGACGGCGAGGATGCAATGCGTGGCGGTCCATTTACCGACGATGCGGATGATGAGGCCGGGGGCGGGATTCTCTTTGAGGGCGTTCTCGATGAGGTTGGTGAAGATTTGGTCCCAATAGAAGCGGTCGCCAACGAGGTGAGGGGCCTGAGCGGGGAAGTCGAGCTCGATACGAGTGTCGCGGCCTTCGGTGTAGCTGGTGAGGTGGTCGATGGCGTCTTGCACGCACTGGCGGACGTCAAAGGGCTCGCAGTTGAGGACGGCGGTGCTGTCCTCGAGCTTGGAGATGGCGAGCATGTCCTCGATGGTGCGGGCGATGCGCTTGCCGTGCTTTTCCATGGTGTCGAGGCAGCGCTTGAGGCCTGGGCCTGCGGTGACGACGCCATCCTGAAGGGCTTCGATGTAGCCGTTGATGATGGTGAGCGGGGTGCGCAACTCGTGGGAGGCATTGGCGATGAAGTCTTTCCGAATCTGCTCGGTGAGGGTGGCTTCGGTGATGTCCTGGAGCATGAGCCAGGCTCCGCCTTCGCCGGGGGAGGGCAGGGGAGAGGCCTCGATGATGAAGTGACGTCCACTGAGATTGGCACCGTCAGCCGCGAGCATTTGGATGGTGCGAACGAGGCGTGTTTTGTCACGGATGGCTTGGACGACGATGTCGGTGAGTTGGTGGTCGCGGAGTTCTTCCAGAAGGGTGCGGCCGATCTGGATGGCGCTGCGATGGAGCAGCACAGCCATGGTTTGATTGGCAAAGCGAATGCGCAGGTCTGCATCGACAATGACAAGACCCTGGCGGATTTCATTGAGCAGGGACTCGAAGAGTTGGTGTCTCGTGCGCTCGCGCGGGAGGAGGTCGGCGGCGAGGCGAATGCTGGTGGCATGCTCTGCAATAGCTTCTGGGCTGGAGAACTTCAGACCGAGTTCGATGGCAAGTTTCTGCCATTGATCTTGTGAGCGCTTGGCGGATTGCCAATGCAATAGGATGCTGGTGGCGAGTAGGAGTGTGAGGATGACGCAGAGGATGGTCATGCTGGCGAACTTTCCGCGTCGGCGGAGAATTGGAAGCCGGTGCCTCGCACCGTGGTGATGCATTTGCCAGCAGAGCCTAGTTTTTCACGCAGTCTCTTGATGTGGGTGTCGAGTGTGCGTGTGGCAATGTCACCGCTATAGCCCCAGACCTCGCGCAGGAGATCGGCACGTGTGTGGATGGCGGTGTCGTTTTCCATGAGCGTGGTGAGAAGCTTGAACTCGGTGGTGGTGAGATCAAGTGGGTCACCATTGAGAAAGAGCTTCATGTTCTTGCGGTCCAGGGTGAACGGGCCGCGGCTCAGTTCGGAGACGTGGGTGACTTTTTTGGTGCGGCGCAGGATGGCGCTGATGCGGAGGAAGAGCTCACGCGGGGAGAAGGGCTTGGTGAGGTAGTCGTCCACACCAAGCTCCAGTCCGGCGATTTTATCAGTGACCTGGGCCTTGGCGGTCAAGATGATGACGGGAATGCTGGCCGTGCGGGTATCGGCGCGGAGGCGCTTGTAAACACTGAAGCCGTCGATGCCTGGCAGCATGACATCGAGGACGATGATCTCGGGTGAATGCTGAATGGCGGATGGGACGGCCTGGAGGCCATTGGTAATGCAGATGCTCTCGTGCCCTTCACGAGCGAGGTGGAGGGCGATCATCTCGGAAATGTCCGATTCATCTTCAACGATCATTATTTTGCTCATGGATGAGGCCAATGCGACTCAATGTGTCAGGCGGCAAATGTATGATGGTGACGAAGGTGTCACATGGCAAGGGCGGAGCTTGGTGGTGTGACGGTTTCGTTGCAGAAGGTGCTTGGTAGAAGGATGATGGCAGTGCTTTTCTAACCCCATTCAAGCCCTCATGCGGATTTTCATCGTCACGGATACTTTTCCTCCAGACATCAATGGTGTCGCCCGCACCCTCCACACGTTGGGGCACGGGCTGACAAAACGTGGGCACGATGTGCAGGTGGTAACGACGCTGCATGGAGATGATGCGCTGCCGCGTCACGTCATGACATCGGTGCCTCTGCCTGGGTATCCTGGGCTACGGATCGGTTTTGCCTCGGCAAGGCAGATGCTGGAGCTGTTTGATGATTTCCATCCCGATGTGCTCTACGTGGCGACTGAGACGCCGCTGGGCGTGGCGGCCATCCGCGCAGCTGGAAAGCGAGGGATCGCCGTGGTGAGTGGCTTTCACACCAATTTTCAATCGTATCTGGAGGATTACCACCTGCCGGGAATGGAGATGTTTGCGCAAGGCATCCTGCGTGCCATTCACAACAACACCGCGCGCACGCTGACGCCTTCTGCGGACTCTGCGGCGATGCTGGAGCGATGGGGCGTGAAAAATGTGGGCGTTTTGGGGCGAGGTGTCGATACGGAGCTTTTTGATCCTGTGCGACGCAGTCAGGAACTGCGCGTGGGCTGGGGTGCGGATGAGGCGACGCCTCTGGCTATCTATGTGGGAAGAATCGCAGCGGAAAAAAACCTGCCGCTCGTGTTGAAGGCATTTGATGTGTTCCGCGACGTGCAACCGTCTGCCAAAATGGTGTTTGTGGGTGATGGGCCGCGGCTGGCGGCGTTGCGGGAGGAGCGCCCAGAGTTCATCTATGCCGGTGCGCGGATGGGTGAGGACTTGGCAGCGCATTATGCCAGCGGTGATGTGTTTTTGTTCCCGAGCATCACTGAAACCTTTGGCAATGTGGTGCTGGAGGCGATGGCGAGTGGATTGGGAGTGGTGGCCTACGATTATGCGGCGCCTCGTCTTTTAATCAGCGATGGTGGCAATGGATGGCTGGCGGCTTTTGATGATGAAAAAGCTTTCCTGAGCCGGACGAGGGCTGCTGCGGACGCTTGGGATGATAAGCTGCTTCGACAAGCTGCGCGGCAGGCGGCTCATGATTTTGGCTGGGCGCGTGTGATTGAGCAATTTGAGTCGGAACTGTCCACGGCACGCAAGCAAGTGGCCGAAAGCACAAGATTATGAGCGAAACGATACCCAACGGTAAAACCAAGCTGCGCTGTAAAACCATCTTCATCTCGGATGTGCATCTGGGCATGCCAGACTGCAAATCGGCCCAGGTCTCGCACTTCATCCGCAATAGCGAGTGCGAGAAACTGGTGATGAATGGAGACATCATCGACGCATGGCATCTCAAGCGGCTGGGTGGCTGGAATAAAGGCCATACGCACTTTGTTCGTACGATTTTAAAGAAGCTGGAGAAGGGCGACACTCAGGTGCTTTACCTGCGCGGGAACCATGATGACATTCTGGACCGTTTTATCCCCATCAAACTGGAGAACTTCATCATCACGGATGAATACATCCACAGCACGGCCCGTGGAGACTATCTGGTGGTGCATGGCGATGGATTTGACGCCGTGACGACGAATCACCCCTGGCTGGCGAAGTTGGGTGGTTTCGGCTATAACGCGCTGCTGCGCACGAACCGGTTGTTCAACGCGGTTAGACAAATGATGGGAAAGGAGAATTTCTCCCTCAGCCAATGGGTGAAGCATAAGGTCAAGAGCGCCGTGAACTTCGTGGGTCGCTATGAGGAGCAACTGCAGTCCCTGGCCAAATGGAGGAACTGCGTTGGCATCATCTGCGGACACATTCATCAACCAGCGAACAAGATGATCGGAACGACGCATTATTTGAACTCTGGGGACTGGCTGGAGTCACTCACGGCCATCTTGGAGCACTATGATGGTAGCTTTGAAGTCATCAATTACACCGAATTCTGCCGTCGGACGAACCGTGAGCCCAAAGGGGCCGCTCAAGGCGTTGAGGTTAAAGATCAGCACACATTTCCCCTCGAATCTTTCCAAATTCCAAGCTAAAGGCCATGCGAATCGTCCACTTTGATCCTTTAGACATGCAAGAACACATCCTCACCAGCTTCAACGCCGCCCTCGACCGTCTGCGCCAAGATGTGCTGGCGATGTCCAGCATGGCGCAAAAAAACCTCGCATGCGCGATTCGTGGCCTGCTGGAGCGTGACACGGATCTCTGCAACAGCGCCATCGCGGCGGACCAGGATGTGAATGAGCTCGAAAAAGCCGTCGATAAGCTAGGCATGCAGGTGCTGGTCAAGTTTCAGCCGACCGCACACGACCTGCGCGCTGTGATGGGCACTATCCGCGTGGCCAACAATCTGGAGCGCATTGCCGACCAAGCCTCCAGCATTGCCAAGCGCGCCCGCCTCATCAACAACCTGCCCGAGATCCCTGAGGTGAAACTGCTGCAGCCAGTTTACAATCTCTGTGCACGGAATCTGGAAGCCAGCATGCAGGCCTTCATCGATGAAAACTCAGAGCAAGCCGCTGCCGCACGCCTCTTGGACAAAGAACTCGATGCGGCCGAGAAAGCCTTTGATCGTGAGATCATCGATGTGATGGAATCCCGCAAAGCCGAGTTGGAAGGTTACATTCACCTCATCTTCATTGCCCGGTTTTTGGAGCGCGTTGGAGATCATGCCAAGAACATCTGCGAGGACACTGTGTTCATTGATCGTGCGGAAGACATTCGTTTCATGAAGAACAAGCGTGAAGAGGCTGTCATCGCTGCGTAATGCTACGGGCTTTGAAGATCTGTGCAATTCTAGCTATTGACCGCTTCGAGTCTGTTTCGTAATCTCGCTCACTATGCGCACTTCCAATCCGACTCTCAATGATACTTTGTTCGAACGTTCCCGCACTGGTCTGGCTGGCGATGGAGTCATGACGTTGAATGGCACCGTGCTTAAAACGGGCATTCTCACCTTGCTGCTGGTTACGGCGGCAAGCTGGTCTTGGAAACTGGTCGGTGGAGATGCGGTGGTGCCTTCATGGTTTGGCCCGGCATTGAAGTTCGGTTGGATCGTCCCCATGGGGTTGGCGTTGATCATTTCATTCATGCCGCGCTCGGCACCGGCCTTGGCACCGCTTTATGCGATCACCAAGGGCCTCATTGTGGGAGTGATTTCGGCCCTCTTTGAAGGGATGTATGATGGCATCGTGCTCACGGCTGTGCTGCTGACGTGTGGCATCCTTTTTGCGCTGCTGGCGGCTTATATGACAGGAGTGATCAAGCCGAGTGAGAACTTTAAGCTAGGCATCTTCGCAGCGACGGGTGGTATTTTTCTTTTCTATCTGGCCACTTGGGTGCTGTCGATGTTTGGCATTCAGATTCCAGGTCTGTTTGGCAATGGTTGGATCAGCATTGCGTTCTCCGGCTTCGTAGTTGTCATCGCCGCCTTGAATTTGGTGCTGGATTTTGACTTCATTGAGAACGGTTGCGCATCTGGTGCACCGAAACACATGGAATGGTATGCAGCCTTTGGGTTGCTCGTAACGCTGGTGTGGCTGTATCTCGAAATTCTCCGGCTTCTTTCCAAATTGCGCAGCCGGGATTAGCCTCCTTTCAAACCTCCAAATTGATTACCATGAAAACAACACTCATCTCACTCCTCGCACTCTCCTCGGTTGCTTTTGGCAATCCTGAAATCGCCAACATCATTGCCCAAGAGTACGGAGCCGCTACATCCGACGGTATTTTGCTTCTTCAGTCGGCCCCTAGTGCGGCTGAGCCTGTGCAATGGACCGTCTATGCTCAAGATCCTTTCCGCCAAGGAGATCTGGTGCGTGCAGAACTGAGCCAGCAGGGGCGTAGCTGGGTGGCTAAGCCCAATGGTGCTGGGGATGACCTACTGCGCGCCACGCCGCCAGCAGTGATCGCTTTCAGCCGTGTGAAATTTAGGTCCAGCAGCGTGCGTGAAATCGCTGCACGTGCAGCGGTGGAGGCAAAGACGACTTTTGCGACCATTGAGTACCAGCTTGCCGTCAATAGTCCAAATGGCTCACCTGACTGGGGACTCGCACTGCTCGACAAAGCCGGCAATGAAGTCGGTTTCCTGCTGATCTCAGCTGAGACTGGCGTCATCAGCATGCAACAGTGGTCAAATGCCCCTTCTGCTGCGAGTGGCGGCTTCTTCGGTTCCCGTAGCGATGAAGGTGGAGACAAAGGGGAGCGCGCAGCCCAGCAAGTCAAAGAAACGGCCCGCCGTGCTTGGGACTGGACCGATGGTGCACGCAAGGAAACCAAGGGCTTCTTCAAAGAGCTCTTCCGCCGCTAAAAGAATCCATTGTTTTGTGTTTCTGTTAAACTTTAAGCTTGCACGGATTCAGGGCCACGCCACTATCCGCCCACGCAAAAATTTGCGGGTGTAGCTCAGTGGTAGAGCATCTCCTTGCCAAGGAGAATGTCGCGCGTTCGAATCGCGTCACCCGCTCCATTTCTCTCAGAGAAGTGGTTGACCCGATCTCCCTGAAATATCCATGTTCGTCTGGTCTAAGCTCTCCTCTTCAAAGTGGGAGGATGCGTGGGAAGAACGCTTCTCTGGTGCTGCGGATGCCACGCTGGTCGTCACCACTGTTCCTGGTCGCAAAACGATCCGTGTTGAGATGTTCTGCGCCAGCAAGAAGCGTGTGCAGGCCATTCACAAAATGTGGGGAGGCACCGTTCGCGAGTTAAAGCAGCAAAACTGGGCAGCCATGGCCTCCAAAGCCACGCCACCCGTCAAGGTGCGTGAGACTTTCGTTGTTTGCACCGCACGTAATGAGGCGGAGATCGTCAAAGCCCGGCGTGCCCATCCAAAACGCCAAATCATTGCTGTGCCTGCCGATATGGCATTCGGCACGGGACACCATGCGACGACGGCGACTGTGCTACGCCTTCTGGTTGATGCGGCGAAGACGCGCACCAAGTGGAGCATGGCCGATCTAGGCTGCGGAAGTGGAATCTTGGCCATCGCAGCAGCAAAGCTCGGCGCTACGCGTGTTTGGGGCTGTGATTATGATCCGCAAGCTGTGCGCATTTCGAAAGAGAATGCCCTGCGTAATGAGACGCCCAAAATTCGCTTCACCAAGCTTGATGTGCTCACCTGGCAACCCAAAGAGACTTGGGACATCGTTGCAGCCAATATTTTCCATGACGTGCTCGAAGGAGCCTTTCCTCAAATCATTCGCGCGGTTGCTCCTGGCGGTGTTTTGATGCTTTCCGGCATTCTACACACTCAGGCGGCCTCATGCATTGCCGCAGGCAAGAAAGCGGGATTTTTGCCGCAGAAGATCATCCGCAAGGGGAAGTGGGTCAGCGTGATGGGCAGCGTGAAAAAGAGCGTGTAGCATTTACTGCTGCGGCAGTTCAAGTTCAACGCGCTTGCCGCCACGCAGCACCGTTGCCGGTAACTTCTCACCAGGCAGATGGCTGATCAGGAGATGACCAATGATTTGGCTTTCAGACATACGTGTCGTGAGGTCTTCGACCTGTAGCAGTACATCGTCTTTTAGGAAGCCTGCCTTCTTAGCAGCTGCGTGTTCGCCATATTGACCGACATGGAAGATGCGCAGGGCCATCTGTTCTTTGCTCAGGCCAAGTTCCGCACGGCCCGCATCGTCGATGTCATCCATTTTCATGCCGCCAAAGGCCATGGCGCGCATTGGCCAAGTGCCTGCGCGCTTGCCGATGTCGGACTTCATGCGCCACGCTGCAGGCAGTGTGATGCGGAGTTCCTGCAACTCGCCGCCGCGCTGGATTTTAGCCGAGATCGTGCCGCTGGCTGGCGCGCGATGCAGGACCCAACTCACATCGGCAATGGAGATGAGAGGCTGGTCGTTCAAAGTAGAGATAGAATCACCAGCATGAATGCCCGCAAGGGCTGCCGGTGACTCTGGCGCAACAGCCGCCACTTTAGCGATGTCATCAGTAGCGAGCGTGATGCCAAGAGTCTCGATGGACGGTTGAGGATAAATCAACTCGACTGGCAGTGGCTTGTTTTGGCTGCGGTAGTGAGCGCGATAGGCGTCGCCGACCATATGACAATGCACGCAGCTTTGGACGACTTTGCCGTCCCAATCGAGCTTGCTCTGGTATTTGCCAGCCAGAGTGGGGAACTCCACCGGGGTCTTGTAGGGCGTCGGGGTGCCTTGTTTGCCTGTGAGATTGTTCTTGTTGGCCGGATAACCGCTGTGGATGCGCAGCGCGGCATCCAGGGCCTTCTTGAAACTGGCAGTGGTCTTGTTGAGCGGGTCCTTTTGATGCAACCATGAGCCGTAGCGGCCATAAGTGGTGCCATCACCATTGAAAATGAGCGCGGAGAATGAGAGGTCGTAATCGAACTGGAATTTGGTCAAATCGAGCGCGTTAGCATTGATGACGCGCACGCAGACGAACTGATCCAGCAGAGGTATAAGCTCCTTCTCCTGTAACACGCTGGCGTCGATGCCTGCGCAGGAGACACAAGGCACACAACGCAGAATAACGAGCAATGGTTTACCGGTGGTCTTGGCCAAGCGGAAACCAGCATCAATGTCGTTGTAGTTCCAGCGTGTATCAACTTCGAGCGTTGCCTTGTCATTACGGACAGCGCCTTCGCGATCTTTGACGGTTTCAGCAAAGCTCAGTGCGCTTAGCAGCAAAAAGGGCAAAATGGTCTTCATGCAGCAAATGTGCGCAGAAAAGTCAGTCAATTGCAAGCGTCTTGATCATTCCAGGGCTAGGCATGCTCAAAGGCGATATGGCAGACTGTTCATTTAGTTCAGGTAACTTATGCTTCGACACAGGGTTAACGACATTCTTTCCCCTATTCGAGCTTTTCCGCTTGATGTCTGTCTATGATGAATCATCAGCGGGTAGTCGGCACTAGCATCAACAAGAAATCCTTTCCTTATGTATTATCATCAACCTGCATCCAAGCGCTTCACCGGACATTTGGCATGCCGTTTCCTGATTATATTCAGTATGCTTGTCGCTAACTCATTTGTTATGGGATTCGACACAGTGATTCTCGATCCGGGTCATGGTGCTCATGATCGAGGAGCTGCGATCGGCTATGTGTACGAAAAGCACCTCGCCCTTGATACCGCTCGTCGGGTGGAGCAGTTGCTAAAAAAAGAGGGACTCAAGGTCATCATGACTCGCAGCCGGGATGTTTTCATCCCACTACAAGACCGTTCTGCATCTGGAAATAGGATCAATAATGCCATTTTCGTCAGCATTCACTACAACTACAACCGTGGTGGTAGCGGAGCAGGAGCCGAAACTTATTATCACTTCTCTTCGAGTTACACTTTAGCTGCGTATATCCAAGCGTACTTGGTCCAACGCACCAAAATGACAAACCGTGGTGTCAAGAGCGCCAATTTTCATGTCATTCGATCGACCACAAAGAATCCGGCTGTCCTTGTTGAGTGTGGTTTTGTCAGTAATCCCAGCGAGAGGGCTCGAATGCTTACTGGAGAGTTTCGTGCCCGCATAGCTGAGGGAATTGCCCAAGGCATTGTCGCTTATCGAAAGGCTGACTAATCTTGCATCAGCGTTTCAAGCTCTGCGGTTTACCCTGTACTTTTTCGATTTCACTAGCATTCAGGTCCACCTCTCGTTCAAAGCGAGTCTTTTCACGCTTATACTCCCTTACGAGGTCAACGGTCCAAAAAAAGCCGCTAAAACTTGTCGCCATGAATAGAATGAACAGCAAGTAGCACATGAAAGACATGTGCTTCTCTTGGACACGGCGAATCTCACGATCGGTTTCAACATCCAAGACGCCAAGGAGGTCCATCCACCAAAGTCTCCATACTCGAGGCTCACGGGCGACGTTTAGTGCCCAAAAACTTACGAAGAGTGCTAAAATTGAGGCGATGGATAGACCGATAGGCATTGTTTATCATGTGGAACCGAGTTCTTGAAGTGAGTTAGTTCCAGTTTTTGATCCATTTGGCCGCGATCGTTGGATTCTCTTTCGCGTCCTTTGATTTCCTGGCGATGTTCACCTCATCATCAGCATAAGACCAGAGGTCGTAAGTCGTATT
>JANOBP010000160.1:0-1534 GCA_031411715.1 Verrucomicrobiaceae bacterium
GATGATCAGCAGCACCATCAAGGCCAAAGCGAACCAAGGCCAAAGCTCATAGCGCCAGGGCACCGAGGCCGATGCGAGCGCAGGATCATCCTTGGTCGTTGCACCTTGCGCGGGCGCATCCGGCACACCGAATGCAGCGCGCAGACTCTCGCTCGTCGCACTCGTCACCAAGGATTCGCTCGCCGCCGCAGCGACAATTTCCGTCGCACCTGAAGCGCTCGCATACACACCCGGTGAGCGTTTCTCATGAAGTCCCGGATGCACGGGCTTCAACTCAGGAATCGCGCTCTCCGCATTCGACACATAGCCGAACAGGCTCTTCACTAACGGCACAAACAGAGGCTCACGAGGCAAGTCGGACCACTCACGCGTCAACGAGTGCGCCATCACGATGACGCGCCCTTTTTGCCCGGTCTTCTCCAGCATCAACGCATGTCCACCATCCAGCTTCGCGAGCGCCTTCCATCCGTCACCGACAGGCAAATCAAAGCCATCCCGCCACTCAGCATCACGCAGGTCACCGCCTTCCTTACCATCGAACGATGCGAGGATTGGATGCCCTTGATCCCACTCCGTTATCGCACGCACAGCGCCCTCCGATGAGTCACCGATCAACAAGCGAATGCCCGGCGGCAACAAGCCCACCGACTCCAGCACCGACGCCGCTCCACGAGTGAGATGAGCATCCAGCATCACCACCAAACCACCGCCCGACTCCACATGCTTCACCAACAACCGCGCATCGGCATTGGACAGGTCCGGCACCCCACACAAGGCCACCGCGCCCACGCCTGACAGATCCGCCGAGCCTTTTCGCCCCGACAAACCAAACACAACCTCCGGCTGAAACTGTGTCTTCCCATGCACCGCGCCCGAAGCCGTGAGCGCCTTCTCGACAAAGTAGCCCTGCCCTTCGAATGGCGTGCTGCCAGGATTGCTATCCACTAAGAGCACACGACGCGGCTTTACCCAACGGACCGCGAAGGCCCGCGTATCATCCGCAGGCCACGCATCGCCACTGGCAACAGAGATCGTGCCGCGCACTTCTTCACGCGGCGGATTGATTTTGAAGATGCTCCTGTCCGCGCCCTCCGGCATTTTTTGCGTTGCCAGCACACCTTCCGCCCTCAGCGTCACCGTGCGATCCACGCCCGCTGGCAACAAGACCGAAGCCTCGATCTCCATGTGCTCCGCCACATACGGCGTGAGCAACGAGACATGCTGCACCGCCGCATTCGCCAGGGACGGCGGAGCGAGATCATGAACCTCCAACATCACACTCGGCGGCCACACACGCGGCGGCGATGACGGCAGATCACCCGCCGCAAGATGCGCAATCAACACCACCTTCGCCACACGATTCGTCCCCGCCCCACCCAGCCGATCCAGCGCCCAACTCATCGCCCGCGTGAGGTCCGTCGGAGCCCCCGCGCGCTGCGACCACTTGTCTGCATCCGCGATGGTCTCCACATCATCCGAGAACTGCGCCAGCGTCAGCTTGCTACCCTCCGGCACCGATCCCGCCACCTGTTTC
>JANOBP010000161.1:0-9702 GCA_031411715.1 Verrucomicrobiaceae bacterium
CTTGGCAACGCGCTCGGCTCCGGATTGGCTGAGGCACCGGCGATGATGGCGTTTTTGCCAGGTTTATGTCGCAAACTACTCGGCGAAAACTTACTCATGCCCTCCGTGGCCACATGGTGGTGCGGGCAGGAGCGTCCACGCGGCGAAGTGGAGAAAAATCTCGAGCGTCTCGTCATCAAGAGTGCCTTCCGCGTTCCTGGCCGCGAGGTGAATTTTGGCGAGTCCCTTTCGGCAACCCAACGAGCAGCACTCATCGAGCGCATGCGCTTTGCGCCTGACCGCTGGGCGGCTCAGGAGAAAATGACCTTCTCCACAGCGCCGACTTGGGAGGATGGTCGTCTCGTGCCTAAACCGCTGAGCGTGCGGGTCTATCTCGTGGCGACGGCGGACGGCTATATGGTCATGCCTGGAGCACTGACACGCGTGGCGGCCAGTATGGATTCACCGCTGGTTTCCATGCAAAAAGGAGGCAGCAGCAAAGACACTTGGGTGCTGAGTGAAGGCCCGGTGGAAAACGTCACCCTGCTCTCCACCACGCGCACACCGGTGGAACTGCGCCGCGTCGGCCACAATCTCGGAAGCCGCGTGGCGAATCATCTTTTCTGGCTCGGACGTTATGCCGAGCGTGCGGAGTCCAGCGCACGTCTGCTGCGCTCCACGCTGCTGCGTTGCTCACCTGAGAGCGGCATGAGCGAAACGCCGCTGTTGCTGCCATTATTGGAGGCATTGAAAAACCTCGGCGTGATCGATCATGTGCCAGATGCGGCCGTTTTAGCCTCACAGCAGGAGCAGATCGAGGCCAGGCTCCTGGAGGCCATTTTTGATGCCAAGCATCCCGCCAGCATCCGTTCCAGCGTCGAGAATATTCAGCGTATCGGCATTCTGCTGCGAGATCGCATCTCTGTGGATACTTGGAGAGTCATTAGCCAGCTTAGCGATGCTCTTGACACCTTTGATCAAACGCCAAGCCTCACACCGATGGCTGATGCGCTCAATGTGCTGACACGCATCATCCTCGAGCTCGCCTCCTTCCACGGCTTGGCCAAGGAAAACATGACGCGCGCGCAGGGTTGGATGTTCCTCGACATGGGACACCGCATCGAGCGCACCGTTTATATTTGTGAACTCCTGCTGGCGGGGCTTCACAGCGCTGACGCGGAGAATCCCAGCCTGCTGGAGGCCATCCTCGAGGTCGGCGACAGCACCATCACCTACCGCAACCGTTACAGCTTGCTTCCGCAACTCGCGGCGGTGTATGACTTGCTCATGCTCGACGAACTCAACCCGCGCGGCCTACGCTTCCAGTTTGAGCGCATCGAGCAGTGCTTTGAGCACCTCTCGCGTGAGCAGAACTCCGCATTGCTTACTCCAGCCATGCGCGTGCTTTTGGAAAACAGCACAGACCTCCAACTGTGCGATCCCACCGAACTCGCGCGCGTGGAATCCGGCACTTGGGCGCAGTCGCAGGTGGCCAAGCTGCTCCGGCAACTCATCAATGCCATGCCCGTGCTCAACGACGCACTAACTGCCGGCTACTTCGCGCACTCCACTATCAGCAGCAGTGACTCTGAGTCTGCCGCTGAACCCAACGCACCGACGCGATGAACTACCGCATCACTCACCGCACCACATATGCCTACAGTGAGTCGGTCGCTGTCTCTCACCATGCGGCGCGTCTGCGTCCACGTGACACTGACACGCAGAAGTGCAAAGAATTCACGCTCAGCTTTGATCCCGAGCCCGATCACTTCACCGAGCACACCGACTCCTTCGGCAATCTAGTTTCCTGCTTCTCGATCCAAAAGCTGCATGCGCGCTTTGAGGTCACCTCACGCAGCCTTGTGACGCTCGCGCGCGTTTTGCAGCCAGAACCAGCTCAAACGCCGCCCTGGGAAGCCGTCGCCGCCATGTTTCGCGATCCTGTGCCAGCCGATTTGCTTGATCCCTGCCAATTCGTTTTCCGCAGCCCTCTTCTGGTCCATGAAATGCCACTGCGTGAATTTGCTCAGCCTAGTTTCAAAAAAGACAGACCTATTCTCGCAGCAGCAGCGGATCTCTGCGCGCGCATTCACCGCGAGTTTGTGTTTGATCCCAAGGCCACGACGATCAGCACGCCTTTGGCCGAGGTTTTGGCCAAAAAACGCGGCGTCTGCCAGGACTTCGCTCATCTAGCCATCGCCAGTTTGCGTGCCATGGGCCTGCCCGCGCGCTACATCAGCGGCTACCTCCGCACCCACCCGCCTGCGGGCAAACCGCGACTCGTGGGTGTCGATGCCTCCCACGCCTGGGTCTCCTGTTTCGTTCCTGGCTTTGGTTGGGTGGACATCGATCCCACCAACGACTGCTTCACCTCGCTGGATCACATCACCGTTGCCATTGGCCGTGATTTTTCCGATGTCAGCCCCGTGCGCGGCATCATTACCGGTGGGGGCAAGCACAGCGTCAGCGTCGGCGTGGATGTGGAGCCGTTGGATGAATCGTGAGGCTCTTTGCATCATGGCACGCCCCCTGCTAAGTGTAAGGTATGTCCTCGTTGTTCGACGACTACCAACCAGGTAGCTTTTTTGATGAAATGTTCTCCCAGCCTTCACAGGCTCGTGAACACTACTCCGGTATCACCGGTAGCATTGGCACGCTCACGCCCGCTGAATATGCCTCGCGGCAGCGCACGGCGGATGCTGTCTTCCTCCGACAGGGAGTCACTTTCACGGTGTATGGAGATGATCAGGGGACGGAGCGCATTTTCCCTTTCGATCTGATGCCGCGGATCATTCCACATCGTGAGTGGGAGCGTGTGGAGGCTGGATTGATTCAGCGCATCACGGCACTGAACCTTTTCCTGAATGATGTGTACCATGGGCAGCAAATCATCAACGACGGCGTCGTGCCGCGTGAGTTGGTCGAGTCAGCTTCCCATTTCCGGCCTGAATTCAAAGGCGTGAAGGTGCCGCACGGCATTTACATCCACATTTGCGGCACGGATCTGGTGCGTGATGACAAGGGCGAGTATTTCGTGCTCGAAGACAATGGCCGCTGCCCTTCCGGCGCGAGTTACATGTTGGAGAATCGCAATGCCATGAAGCGCACCTTCCCAGGACTGCTCCAAAGCCTGCCGGTGCGCCCTGTGGATGCTTATGGCTCCTTGTTGCGTGAAACGCTGGCCCATCTGGCACCTCCGAATGTCATCGACCCAAACATCGTTGTGCTCACACCGGGTGTGTTCAACAGCGCTTACTTCGAGCATTGCTATTTGGCGAAACAAATGGGCGTACCCATCGTCGAGGGCCGTGATTTGGTTCTGCACAACGGACGCGTCTTCATGCGCACCACTCACGGCCTGCAGCAGGTGCATGTGATCTACCGCCGCATTGACGATGACTTCCTTGACCCGCTGGTGTTCCGCAAAGACTCGCTGCTCGGGGTCCCCGGCCTCGTGAGTGCCTACCAGCAAGGAAATGTGGCTCTGGCAAACTCCATCGGCACAGGCGTGGCAGACGACAAGGCGGTCTATGCGCTGGTGCCCAAGATGATCAAATACTACCTCGATCAAGACCCCATCCTGCCCAACGTGCAGACATTCCTTGGTGTTGATCCCAAGGAGTGTGATTACATCCTCAACAACTTGCCAAATCTCGTCGTGAAGGCCGTGAACGAATCCGGCGGTTACGGCATGCTCATGGGGCCACACTCGACCAAGGAGGAACAGGCTGAGTTCGCCAAACGTATCGCGGCAAATCCGCGCAACTACATCGCCCAACCCGTGCTGCAACTCTCACGACATCCCGTGTTCCAAGGAGATCATTTTGAAGGTCGTCACATCGATTTGCGCCCCTATGTGCTCTATGGTGACCGCATTCGCGTCGTTCCTGGTGGGCTCACGCGAGTGGCACTGAAGAAGGGTTCCTTGGTGGTCAATTCATCCCAAGGTGGCGGCAGTAAGGATACTTGGGTGTTATGGGATGATGAAGAGTAGTGATGAAAGAATGCCAAACTCCGAAACTTCGATGACCTCCAGTCTCACAACCCTCCACAACTTCACTCTCTCATTGTCATGTTAAGCCGCGTCGCAGACAGCATTTACTGGATGGCCCGCTACATGGAGCGGGCAGAAAACCTCGCACGCCTGCTTCTCTCCACGCAGGACCTGCTGCTCGATGCAGGTGAGGAGGCGGCCGATGAATCCCAGTTCTGGGGGCCACTGCTCATGGCCACCGGAGACGAGGAAGTCTATAAAGACAAGCACGCGGAGATCGATGGCGAAACGATCGCGTATTTTTTGGCTCTCAGCCCGAAAAACCCAAACTGCATCCTCAACTGCGCCCGCTCTGCCCGTGAGAACGCACGCACCATTCGCGATCAGATTTCTGACGAGATGTGGGAGTGCATCAATAGCCTGCGTCTCTTCCTGGAGTCACCGGAAGCGTTGAACATGCATCAAAATCAGCGTGCCGCATTCTATGAGAAGGTGCTTCAGGCCTCATACCAGTTTCAGGGCATCGCAGCGTGTACCACACCCCGTGATGAAAGTTGGCACTTCCTGCGCCTTGGCCTCTGCATTGAGCGCGCAGATAAAACAAGTCGCCTTATCGACACATGCTCAGCCATCTCACTGGATATGCCGCCAAGCCCGGAAGCGCGCCCTCTGCGTTGGGCCGCCTTGCTGCGCTCCTGCTCTGCCTGGCACGCGTTTCAAGCTTACAGCAGCAATAAGATCGATCCGGTCAAAATCATCGAGTACCTCCTCCTTGATGAAACATTCCCGCGCTCTGTTGCTTGGTGCGTTGAGGCACTTCACACGGCGCTTACAGCCCTTTGTGGTAGTGGTCGTTTGGAGGAAATGAAGACGCCCATTCGAGCCGCAGGCCGACTACGCGCTGAGATCGCTTACATCACCATGGAGGAGGTGCTCAAAGAAGGTCTGCACGAATACATCGACCGCCTGCAATTGAGGCTCAACGACATTGGTGGGAGCATCTATGTCTCCTTTGTGATGTTCACAGACACACCGCCCATGGCACCTGCCCCGGGAGCCTGGCATCAGGCTGCGGACGCCAACTTGCAAATCCAGCAACAACAGCAGCAGTAGTAGCAAGTCGCATTAGCAGCTCCACAAATGCGTCTCCGCATCTTTCACCGCACGCGCTATCAATATCGTTCCGCCATTCGCGACAGCCACAATGAGGTGCGCCTGCATCCCGCCACGGATGACGCCGCGCGTCTGGAGTTTTTTCTGCTCAATATCCAGCCGGTCGTTCGTCTGCGGCATTTTCGCGATCCATGGTTCAATTATGTGCATTGGTTCGACATCAACGAGCCGCATACAGAGCTGTGCATCGAGGCGCAGATTAAGCTGAACACCTCTGATCAGTACGCTGCAGGAGTGCCAGAGAAAGTGCCTTTCGCGGCTCTGGGAGAGCTGCGTGACGATTTGCTTCGGCCTTTTTCCAAAGACAGCACCTACATTGAAAATAATGTGGACCTCTGGAAGGAAGCGATGGATGTCCGTGATGGTCGTAAGGGCATTTTTGAGACCGTGGAGGCCATCATGCAGCATGTTTACAAGCATTGGAGCTACATGCCAGGGGTCACGCATTCCGCTACCCATATGCGTGAGGTCATGACGAACCGTCAGGGGGTCTGCCAAGACTTCGCGCATGTCATGACAGGTTTCTGTCGTGCCTTGGGCATCCCGACGCGGTACGTCAGCGGTTACCTCTACAATGGCGCAACGGACACACTTCGAGGCGCACAGGCATCTCACGCCTGGTGTGAGGTCTTCATTCCTGGGCGTGGCTGGTTCGGCCTCGATCCCACCAACAACACCCTCGCCGATGAACGCCACGCCAAAATCGCCACCGGCCGCGACTACGCCGACGCCGCTCCCATCACCGGCACCTTCGACGGTCCGCCAAATGCCACAAGTGGTCTGCAGGTTGAACTCGAAGTTTCGCGAGGTTGATTAGCAAAAACGAAATCACTTCTTCGTCACTGAAATCCCAGCGGCATGTTGAATCAGGTGTGTAAGTGAGCATAGATATCTGGCCACTGTGTGTGGCCCTCACACCGACTCTCTTTGACACTACATGCGTATCCTCTGGGTAAAAACTGGTCCCCTATTGCCTCTAGACACTGGAGGAAAGCGGCGCACTCACGCCATGCTGACTGAGATCAGTAAGGATCACGAGGTGACCTATCTTTCTCTGCTGCCGGAGGGCTCGGTCTTGGATCCCCGTGAGGAAGCAGATCCTTACGCATCTCAGAAAATCTGGGTCAAAGTGAGTATCCCTGCCAAGCGGAGCCCTCTATTCTGGGTGGATCTTGCGTGGAACTCACTCATCAGCTCTCAACCCTATGCGCTGCATAAGTATGATGCCGCACCTTTGCGGAAGAAACTCCATGAGTTCTCTCGGCGGAATGACTTTGATCTCGTGATCTGCGATTTTCTGGCACCAGCACTAAACTTTCTCGGTCTCGACTTCAAATGTCCCACAGTGCTTTTTCAGCACAATATTGAAGCTCAAATTTGGCAACGCCTCGCCGCGAGCCAGTCCTCTGCATTGAAGCGTTGGTATCTGGGCTTGCAACATCGCCGGATGCATCAGTGGGAGGCTCGATTGTCTGCCGTGTTTGATGGAGTCATTACGGTCTCGCCGGAAGACACGGAACTTGCGCGGTCTCACTACAATCTACCGAATGTTCTCGGGCATGTGCCAACGGGTGTTGATGTTGAAGAATTTTCTCCGGCACCTCCAGCAAACTCCAAGCGCTCTTTTACGATCGGATTCCTCGGCTCGATGGATTGGATGCCAAACATTGACGCCGTGTTGTATTTCAATGAGGAAATCCTTCCAAGCGTCCGCGCCAAATGGCCTGAAAGCAGGTTTAAAGTAATCGGGCGCAGCCCGTCTGCCAAAATCAAAGAACTGGCTATCAAGGACCCGCTACTCGAAGTGACCGGGACGGTCGATAGTATCCAACCGCACGTTCATGATTGTGATGTGATTGTCGTCCCACTCAAAGCCGGCGGTGGCACGCGAATCAAGATTTACGAGGCAATGGCCATGGGGGTTCCTGTTGTATCCACATCCATTGGGGCCGAGGGCTTGGCTGTTCAGCATGGTGAGGATATTGTCATCGCGGATACCTCTGCTGACTTTGCCAATGCGATCGTTAGTCTGGCTGAAGATCCTGTTAAGAGAAAAACAATAGCAGTGAATGCACGTCAAAAGGTGAGAACGCAGCATTCGTGGAATGCCGCTACTCGGCGGTTTATGGAACTTTGTCTTCAGTGTGTGACAAAGAAGTAGGTGTCGCTTTCGCTTCGATATGAAGTGCAATTAGACTCCCAAAATTTGCCGTCGGTTCTTGATCGTCCATTGATGGAATCGATACAATCGTCGAGAGTATCAATGCCATGATCCGTCGCTTGTTGGGCAAGTGGTGTGGGGTCATGAACGACTACATCACACTTTCCCTTGAATCCTTCGGCGTGGTTCTCGCTGTCGATTTCGTTGCTGGTATTGTCCATTGGGCTGAGGATGCCTATATCCGAGAGGATACGCCGCTTCTCGGATCTTGGATCGGACGTCCGAACGTGGTGCATCATCACCTGCCGCGTCGTATGGCGCGCAACACATGGTGGCAGAGCAATCGGGAACTCCTGCTGGCCATGGGACTCATGGTGGCCGTCGCTGCACTTCTTGGCTGTCTGACCTGGCACGTGTGGCTTTTCGCCCTGGTCGGTAGTAATGCCAACGAGGTGCACAAGTGGTCGCACCGAACACGCCGTGAAAATGGTCGGCTCATCAGCTGGTTGCAGGACTTGCGCATCCTGCAGACTCCGCACCATCACGCCATCCATCACACTAACCCGAAAGACGTGCACTACTGCCCCGTCACCAATGTTTTGAACCCACTGCTCGATTGGCTGCATTTCTGGGTCGTTCTGGAGTGGCTCTTGCTGCACAGCATTGGCCTACGCCGTCAGCCAGACAGCTCGGTACCAGGTCAGGGATTGGCACCGGACTGGATTGTCGAGATGCGTCGGGAGCGCTGAGTTTGTCGATCACTTCACGGCAACAATCTTGGCTGAAACACCGGGGCGCAGCAAAACTGGATCGCCTGCCTTTTTAGTAATGAGCTTTTGCCCCAGGGCCGATGCGTTGGTGATAACGATGATCTCTTGCCCCTCATGCTGGATCTCAGTCCCACCAGCAAAGGGGCCGATGAAGAAATGACTGAGGCCTTCAGGAGTTTCCAAGCTCACCAGCGCACCCATTGTGACAGCAGCGTCTTCCTTCAATTCAAGACCAGGAAGCCCGCCAAAGGCGCGCACCGCCTCCTGAAGCTCCGTCACACGCTTGGCTTGGCCACGCGCAACATAAGACGCCTCAAGATTGCGTGTGTCATATTTGTTCTCCGCCTTGCTGTCTGGGTCCGTCGCTGCGGCAAAGGCACCACTTGCTGCTCGTGTGAGCGCGACGAGTTCCGCATTTAAAACGGAGATGATTTGATCGATGACGGCTTGTTTATTCACGCAGAATGGGTCCCGGGCACTGCTCCTGACAGGCCTGATGAGCAAGTAATATGAATTCGATAAATAAAATGTTGCACATCAGGATTACATGCGTAATCCGAGGATCACATTTGTAATCCAAGTCATGTCACGCACTCCAAAAACTCCGCCTGCTCCCAAAATATCCGACGCCGAATGGACGGTGATGAAGGTTCTATGGGAGCGTGGCAGCAGCACGCTGGCTGAGGTTGTGAAGGACCTCGAAGGCCGCCTACACTGGAAGCCGCGCACCGTTCAGTCATTAATCCGCCGGCTCTCCGACAAAGGAGCGCTCGCTGTGGAGGCTATCGGTCGTGAATTCCGCTACTCGCCCGCCGTGGCTCAGGATCAATGCCAGCATGAGGAAAGCCGTAGCTTCCTCGACCGAGTCTTCAATGGCCGCCTCACGCCTTTCGTCGCCGGAATGATGGAGCGTGATGATGTCTCGAAAGATGACCTCGCCGCACTTCGTGAAATGCTCAACCAAGCCGAGAAGAAGCTCAAAAAATAGCCCGCCATGAATACCGACGCCCTCCTCCACTGGCTCCTGCGCACCTCCATCGAGGCCAGCGTGCTTATCCTCGCGGTGCTTGGACTGCGCCTCATGCTCGGCACACGGCTTAGTCCCGCGTGGCGCATCGGCTTGTGGATGCTCGTCGGCATGAAGCTCATGCTTCCCGCCTTTATTCCAGCAGGCTTCGGCCTCGGTGGTTGGTTTTCCGCTGAAGCCCACGAGACACGGAGCGCGAGTATGGCTTTAGCCTACTCGCCTGATCTTCCCAGCGCTCAGCGTGTCGAATCACCCACCATCGCTCCCATCGCCTTCGCAAAAAAGGCGAGTGGTCTGCCGACACACTCGAGCTCCATCCTTCCGCAAGCCCTTCTCACTCTCTGGATCGTCGGAGCCATCGCCGTTCTAGTAGGTGCACTCATCCGCCAGCGTCGTTTCGAGTCATTCCTCCGCATGCGTCCTCGCGTGGACGATTCGCATCTCAGTTCTCTCCTTTCACGACTCACTTCACTTCTCAGCATTTCAGCGCCACAGATCCTCCTCATGCCCGCAGGCACCACACCGGCCATGGTCGGCATCCGCCGGCCAAAGCTGCTGCTGCCCGAAGATTGGGAGTCACGTTTCGATGACCGCAGCC
>JANOBP010000162.1:0-9650 GCA_031411715.1 Verrucomicrobiaceae bacterium
AAAGTCACCACGCTCGTCGTGGATAAGACAGGCACGCTCACCGAAGGCAAACCCAAGCTCGTTGATGTGCTGCCCAGCGATGGATTCGATGCGAAGGATTTTTTGAGCCTCGCCGCTTCCCTGGAGCAGAACAGCGAGCACCCGCTCGCCGCCGCGATTGTGATTGGCGCGAAAGATCAAAAACTCACGCTCGACGAGGTAAAGGACTTCCGCTCCGTGACAGCCGGTGGTGTCGTCGGAAGCGTCAAGGGGCGCGTGGTGATGGTGGGCAAACCGGATTTCCTACGGAACGAAAAGGTCACTGGCTTGGAGAAACTCGAGGCCACGGCGGCAAAACTCCAGGAGGACGGCAAGACCGCGATGTTCGTCGCCATCGACGGCAAACCGGCCGGCATCCTCGCCGTTGCTGACCCGATCAAAGCAACCACCGCCGAGGCCATCAAGGATCTTCACACGCTCGGCTTGAAACTCGTCATGCTCACCGGCGACAACCGCCGCACCGCCGCTGCCGTGGCCAAACAGCTCGGCCTTGATTCAGTGGAAGCAGAGATCGAGCCCGCCGGGAAAGTCGCACACATCAAAAAGCTGCGCGAGGAAGGCAAACACGTCGCCATGGCCGGAGACGGCATCAATGACGCCCCCGCTCTCAGTGAAGCCGAAGTCGGCATCGCCATGGGCACCGGCACCGACGTGGCCATGCAAAGCGCGGGCATCACGCTTGTGAAAGGCGATCTGCGTGGCATCGCACAAGCCATCCGCCTCAGCCGCGCGACGATGAGCAATATCCGCCAGAATCTCGTCTTCGCCTTCCTCTACAACGCCCTCGGCATCCCCATCGCCGCCGGCGTGCTCTACCCGTTCTTTGGACTGCTCCTAAGCCCCATCATTGCCGGTGCCGCCATGAGCCTGAGTTCCGTTTCCGTCATCACTAATGCGCTTCGACTAAGACGAGTGAAGCTGTGATTTCCGCATGCTGGTCGCCCTGGTAGGGTTACACCCCATTTCGATCAATATTCCTGAGCGTAGCCTCGGGTTGGTCCCCGGTGGTGTTAACGGTGCAGAATTGATTCAAGCCACAGATGGCACCTGAGTGCCATTCTTCACGATCACCCTGACCGGCGAAGACTTCTCAATAACCAAACCATGAACTAAACCACGCATGCCCCCCTTTACGATGCAGCGGTTGGGTGTGGTCATGGAGCCCGAGGCTGGCAACGAGCATGAGGTCGAAGGCGTGCTGAATCCTGCTGCTGTGCGTGGTCCAGATGGGCAGCTCTATTTGTTTCCAAGGCTGGTCGCGGCGGGGAACTATTCACGCATCGGCATTGCGCGTGTCATTTTTAACGAGGCTGGTGATCCGACTGGAGTCGAGCGGCTCGGCATCGCCCTGGAACCTGAGACGGACTATGAACTGCTGCCGCACGGAGGTGGCGGATGCGAGGATCCGCGCATTACATTCATCGAGCTGATCCAGCGCTATGTCATGACCTACACGGCACGCACTGCGCTGGGCCCTCGCATCGCAGTGGCAGTGTCTGCAGATCTATTTCACTGGCAGCGAATGGGGTTGGTGAAGTTCGAGCCGTATCGCGGTATCGACTTCGATCATGTGGACAACAAGGACGCGAGCTTCTTTCCCGTCGCCATCCCGAATCATGCCGGGAAGATGCAAATGGCGCTCTTGCACCGGCCGCTCTTTCCTGGAACAAGGCCTGAGGAAACCCTGGGCAGGACGGATGACCTGGACCTCGATCTGGATCACGAAAGCATCTGGATTTCATATTGCCCGATGCCCGATGGCAGTTGTGATCCGCAGCATCCGGGCCTCTTCAATTCGCATCATCGACTGGCCACGCCTACGTATCCGTGGGAGATGCTGAAAATCGGTGGCGGAACACCGCCCATGCTCACGCGCCATGGCTGGATGATCATTTACCACGGCGTGCATGAAGTGGATGTGCCGGGAGGCCCCAAGCATCCGCTGTGCTACTCCGCCGGCGTCATGATCCTCTCCAAAGAGCAGCCTCACCTCATCCGCTATCGCTCAGCCGAGCCTGTACTCACGCCGCTGCTGCACGATGAACGCCACGGCATCGTACCGAACGTCGTCTTCCCCACCGGCATCGACCGTCGTGATGATCTCGGTCAGCCGGATCGCTTCGACATCTACTACGGCATGGCCGATAGCCGCATCGGCGTGGCACGCATCGACGTGCCCGAGCAATTGCCGACGACTCAGCTAGGCGAGACGCACCCATTGAATCCACCCACATGAAGACCGAACCCGATCACGATCACGGCTTTGCCCCGCAGTTTCTTCCTCACTGGATGCAGGAGCGCTGGGCTGCGTTGACAGTCACTGTCGCCGGGCTTGCTCTCATGATCGGATTCTTCGGCGAGAAGTTCCTGGGCCTGCCCGCATCGGTAGCGCTTGGGTTTTACCTTTTGTCCTATCTGGCAGGTGGCTACGATGTGGCGCGTGCCGCCTTGCCCGCGCTGTTTCGTGGCAAGTTCGACATCGACCTGCTCATGATTGCGGCAGCGGCAGGCGCAGCCTTGCTTGGCGAATGGGCCGAGGGCGCGTTCCTGCTGTTTCTATTCTCGCTCGGCCATGCGGGTGAGCATTATGCAATGGATCGCGCACGCAATGCCGTCGGCGTGCTTGGCAAACTCATGCCCCGCACGGCCTTCACCAAACGTGGCGACCGACTCGAAGAAGTGCCGGTGGAACAACTCGCGGTCGATGAAGTCGTCGTCGTGAAACCCGGCGAACGCGTGCCAGTGGATGGCGTGATCACCGCAGGTGAGAGCAGCATCGATCAAAGCGCGATCACGGGTGAGAGCGTGCCAGTCGAGCGCAAGCCCGGCGACGAGGTGTTTGCGGGAACGATCAATCAAGACAACGCGCTCGACGTGCGTATGACCCGGCTGGCCCGCGACAACACGCTCGCCCGCGTGATGCAGCTCGTCGCCGAGGCGCAGGAGCAAAAGAGCCCGACGCAGCGCTTCACGGAGACGTTTGCGCGACGTTTTGTACCAGCGGTGCTCATCGGCACGCTGCTGGTCATCGTGCTTCTGCCGCTGGTGTTTGGATGGACGTGGAGCGCGAGTTTTTATCGCGGCATGTTGCTACTCGTGGCTGCTTCGCCGTGTGCGCTGGCCATCGGCACGCCTGCTGCCGTGCTCGCGGGCATCGCGCAGGCGGCACGTCGCGGAGTGCTGATCAAAGGCGGTGTCCATTTGGAAAACCTCGGACATCTGAAGACCGTGGCGCTCGACAAGACCGGCACACTCACCACCGGTCGCTTCGCTGTGACGAAAGTGATTGGCTTTGACGGCACGCCAGAAGACGAGGTGCTGCGCATCGCCGCTGCGGTCGAAGAACAATCCAGTCATCCGCTGGCCAAGGCCATCGTAAAGACAACCAAAGAGCGGAACATCACCTTCCCCACAGCCACCGAGATCGAAAACCTTGCGGGCAAAGGCATCCAGGCGCAGGTCGAAGGCACGGAAGTCCTCGTCGGAGCCATGCGGGCCTTTGCGGGCGATCCTGGGGCGGAAAAAGGCCAGCCGCTTGCCGACACGATTGCAAAGCTCGAAGGCGACGGCCAAACCACGGTGATCATTCGACGTGCGGGCAAGTTCATTGGCGTCATTGCTCTGGCTGACGAGCCACGCGCGATGGTCAAAGAAGTGATGCAACGGCTGCGAGCGCAGGGCATCGAGCGCTTGGTGATGCTCACGGGCGACAACGCCTCCGTGGCTCATCGTGTCGCCGAACAAATCGGCATCACCGATGTCCGCGCGGAGTTGCTGCCGGGAAACAAGCTGACCTTGATCCGCGAGCTTCAGCAGGGCCACGGCGTCATCGCGATGATCGGCGATGGCGTGAACGATGCCCCAGCACTGGCCGCAGCCAGTGTCGGTGTGGCGATGGGCGCAGGCGGCACCGCCGTCGCACTGGAAACTGCCGATGTCGTCCTGATGGGCGATGATCTCGGCAAGCTGCCCTTTGCTATCGGCCTGAGCCGAGCCAGCGCCCGCATCATCCGCCAGAATCTCGTGATCGCGCTCGGTGTGATCGGCCTTCTGCTCATTGCTTCAGGCTTCGGTGTCATCCCCTTGAGCGTCGCGGTGGTCCTGCATGAAGGCAGTACCATCGTGGTCGTCTTAAACGCTCTGCGACTTCTCGCGTGGCATGAATGAGGCCGGATGCACTTCCGAATGCAGAAGCATCGTGATGGGGTCTAACCCTACCTTGGGAGATAAGCATTGCCTTTCATGCCATGGCTGAGCGATAGCAGGCACCTATGTGTGGAATTGCTGGCGTGATGGACCTGGCCGGTAGGCGAACGGTGTCCGAAGGTGTGGTCGAACTGATGGCACGGGCTCTCATTCATCGAGGGCCAGACGAAGAAGGCTTTCTGCATCGACCTGGTGTAGCGCTGGCTTCGCGTCGGCTGAGCATCGTGGGACTGGCGGATGGGCAGCAACCGATGTGCAATGAGGACCAGAGTGCGTTCACGGTTTTCAATGGCGAGTTCTTTGATTTCCCCGAGAAGCGAGCGGAGTTGGTCGGACGCGGGCATCATCTGCACACACACTGCGACACGGAGATCATTCCTCATCTGTGGGAGGAGAGTCATGAAGGCATGTTTGAGCGGATGCGCGGGCAGTTCGCGGTGGCACTCTATGATGTGCATCGGCATCAGCTCACGCTGGGTCGGGATCGTTTTGGCATCACGCCGCTTTATTGGACACGACAGGGCGACTGGCTGCTCTTTGCCTCAGAGATCAAGGGATTGCTCGCTTCGGGCATGGTCACGGCAAAGGCTAATCTGCGTGGCATTGATCACATCTTCACCTTTGGTGCGATGCCAGGGCCGACGACGTGTTTTGAAGGCATCCGGCTTCTGCCTGCGGGGCATTATTTGCAGATCACGCCTGGAAATGAGGAGCCGATCCAAGAGCGTGCCTACTGGACGATGGATTTCCCGAATGAGGGCGATGAAGACCCGCAAACTGATCCGCGCAAGCTGGTGGATGAGTTTGAAGATGTGCTGCTAAAGGCCGTGGACAAGCGCCTGCGTGCTGATGTGCCGGTGGGGGCTTATCTTTCGGGCGGACTAGACTCCAGCATGATCGTGGCGATGGCCTGCAAGCTCAAAGGCACAGCCATCAACACTTACACGATACGCGTGGACGATCCGAAGCTCGATGAGCTCAGCGCCGCGAATAGCACGGCCAAATACATCGGCACGAAGGCACCCATCGTACAGGAATTTCGCACCAGCGATGCACTGGACATGTATCCGCAGCTCATCCAGGCCGCTGAGGCACCGGTGATTGACACCTCATGCGCGGCGTTGCTTATGCTGGCGCAGAGGGTTCATGCCAATGGCCAAAAAGTGGTGCTCACCGGCGAAGGCGCAGACGAATGGTTGGCGGGGTATCCGTGGTATAAAATCGCGAAGATCTTCACTGCCATGGATGTCATTCCTGGACTGCGATTGAGCGATATGGCGCGGCGTGGTTTTCTGCGGCTGAACAAAGTTCCGCATTACCCCGCATCGAGCCGGAAAAGGTGGGAAGACGCAGTCGGTGGCCCGAATGCGTGGATCGACAGCTATGGCGTGTTGGCTCTATCCAAGCTGCGCTTCTACGGCGAGCCGATGCGCGAGATCCTGGCTGAAGCACGACCTTGGGAAGATCTCGGAATGAATCTGGAACGCGCGAAGCATTGGAGTCCACTGAACCGCAGTCTGTGGGTCGGTGCGCGGGTCACGCTGGCCGGGCATTTGCTACAAGCGAAGGGGGATCGTGTGGCGATGCACTCCTCGGTCGAGGTGCGCTATCCGTTTCTCGATGAAGACGTCTTCGACTTCACCGCGAAGCTGCATCCGCGATGGAAGCTGAATGGCTTTCGTGACAAACATCTGCTGCGTCTCGTCGCCGAGCGTTGGCTACCCAAAGCGATCGCACGGCGGCACAAGGTCATCTTCCGCGCCCCGCTGGACAGCTTCCACATTGATCCTGAGCCAAAATTCGTTGGCGAATTGCTGAGTGAAGAATCGCTACGTCGCACCGGCTACTTCGATGTCGCTCAGGTGCGGCATTGGCGGAAAGCGTTTCGTGAATTGCGCGTCGGCTCTCTTCCTCGGCTCTCAGTCGAGATGGGACTCGCGGCGGTCGTGGCGACGCAGCTTTGGCATCACACGTTCATCGATGGTTCGCTCGCGGATCTGCCAAATTCGGTGGTGAGTCTCAATTCAGAAGCGATGAGCATGGCGGACGGACTTCGTCCGGTGCGGCCTGCGGATCAGAATGGGTGGTGAAGTGGAAGGCTCCTGATTTAATTTACAGAGTTGTCGCGTCGCACACAGATAGCTTTGGGAATATACGGGACGCTGTGGCGTTACAGAGCACCGCACAGGGGACTGTGCGGTCCACTACCGTATGTGGTAATTCACACCAAAATCACCAAGTAAATTGACCTTTTGAACACTATTCAGTTGCATTTTATACAGTTGATTTATACTGCTGCTACCGCCCCCGCTTTGGGTCACAGCGGCCTTCCATGAGCACTGACAAAACCTGGATTCACACTTCGGTCCCCCAACTTTACAGACACAGCAACGGAACGTATTACGCCCGCCTTGCTGTTGGCGGAAGGCCCACCTTCCGCAGCCTCAAAACCAAAGTTCTCAGCGTTGCCAAACCGCAGCTCGCCGAGCTTTTGCAGGACAACGCTTACCGCGATGAACTCAGCCAGGATACCGCCGTCACCGAAAAAATGACCGGCTTGGAAGCCCTGACCCTGCATGAAAGCAAACTGCAAAACGACCCGTCCACCAAGAAGGGCACCAAGCGCTATTGGAAGACGATCATTGCAGCCTTCAGGAAAAGCTGGCCGTCCCTGCTTACCACGGAGCTTCGCCGCGTGACTCTTGAACAATGCGAAGACTGGGCGGGCAAGTCCGTCAAAGCCATGTCGCCCATGCGCTTCAATAACTCGTTGCTGGTGCTTAAATCCCTGTTCAGAATCGCCGTCAAGCGCGGCGTGCGCCGCACCAACCCAGCCCATGCCATCAAGCGGGCCAAGGTGCGCCGCAAAGACCTTTCCGGCAAGTTGCCGGGCAAGGCCCGCTTTAGCCAGTGGGTGGCGGCGCTACGCAATGCAGGCGGTCGTTCATCAAATCACTGCGCTGATCTGGTGGAACTTCTCGCCTATACCGGGATGCGGCTGGGTGAATCCAATTATGTGCTTTGGCAGCACTGCGATTTCGAGAAGGGCGAAATCCTTGTCATAGGCACTCCCGAAGAGGGCACGAAGAACGGCTCTTTCCGCCGTATCCCGATGATTCCGGCAGCAAGAAAATTGCTGGAGCGCCTGCGCTCGGAAAATGAGCCAGCCTCTCTCAAAGAGCCGGTGATGCATATCAAATCAGCCTATGCAGCCATGAAGCGGGCGGCTGAAAGCATTGAAATGGCTCCCATCACTCATCACGACCTTCGCCATCTTTTTGCGACGATTTGTATCGAGTCAGGCGTTGATGTGCCAACCGTCTCGCGTTGGCTTGGTCATCGGGACGGCGGGGTTCTGGCAATGAAGGTGTATGGACACCTTCGGAACGAGCACTCGATTGCTGCGGCGGGGCGTGTTTCTTTCGCTGCTTGATCGCCGCAGTCCATTTCTTCGCTCCCTTGGACACAGGCGTTTTATTCTTCGCCTTCCGCTTGGCAACCCGTTTTGTATGCGACGGAGCGCCACGATAGCGCTCCGCGCCATTCAGCAGTTTTTCCACTTCGGAGTGCGGGATTTGCGTTTGGCCGAGCTTCGTAATGGCCTTCACTTTTCCGGCGTAGAGCTGCCGATATGCCCAGGTGCGCTCCTTGCCAAAAACAGCAGCGAACTCAGCGGGCGTGTATGTGACCTTGTCCATTTCCGCCAAGATACATTGTTCCGGCCCGTCCGACAATTGTTGACGCAGGAAATCCACCCGTATTGATTGGGCCAATGAAGGAACCCACTCTTGCCACACTGAAGCGGTTGTTCGCCAAGTCGTACAACCAGTGTGCCTTTTCAAAGTGCGACCTTCCCATTGCCGAGGACTCGGGCACCATCACCGGCATCATCTGCCACATCAAAGCGCGAAGCAAAGGCGGGCCTCGCTACGATGCCAAGCAATCTGAGGAAGACCGACATTCGTTCTCGAACCTCGTTCTGATGTGCTCTCGGCATTCCAAGATCATCGACACCGACCCGAAGCTTTACACTGTTGAGTGGCTTCATGAGAGGAAGAATATCCACGAGCGTGAGGGCTGGATCGAATTTCCGAGCAGACACCGGAGCACACCGGAGCACCTGCTTGAAAACTATCGTCTCGTTTACATCGAGGCCTACAAAGATGTGATTATCCACAAACCGCAGAAGGTAGTGTTTCCCAGAAACCGCTCTCCGAAAATCATCCCTGAAGGAGTCATTGCAGGCAACTCCGACAAGCGCGGATACATCATGTATTTGGTGAAACGCTACCATGAGTTTGCTCGCCACGACCGCACCGATTACAACTACACCGTTCTGCACGGACTGATTCTTCGTGATTTTGGGAAGAAGATCGACCACATCTCACTCGACCTCTTCAACAAGCTCGCAGAGTATCTTCAAGGCCTCATCGACAATGACACGCGAGCTGGCAATCGGAACAAGCGCGAAGGCATCCGCAGCTACCGCAGCTTTGAAGAATACCAGGCAGATTGTCTTACTGCGCCACGACCGAAGAAGAGCCGCAAGCGCAAGCCACCATCAGACTCTCAGTAGCTCACTTTGAAAGTCGGGGAGTCTTCCGGCTTTGATTTCCGTCTGTCATACAGGCGCGTGGTTGAGATGCTCGCATGTCCCAGCCACTCCTGCACCTTCGCGATGTCCGCCTCGTGGTCGAGAGCGTTTGTTGCGGCAGTCGCCCGCAGCCAGGGCTTACGCATCAAAACCATGGAAAATGTGTTGGGTGGATGCCGTCCTGAAAGCGGGGTCGAGGGAGCAGCGCTTACGTTTGCTGCGGATGGAGCCTTTGACCGGGCTGGTCTTGAGCACTTTGGTGGATAGTTCACGCAGCAGCGTGAGGTTGTGCGCGGCAGATTTGTCACGCACTTGGCAGTGGTCTTCGTGGTAAGTGACATCCAGCAGATGATGGCATTGATTCTCTACCGACCAATGGTTGCGGATGAGTCGCCCCAACTCGGCGGGGTCCGCTTGGCTGCTGCTGAGGTAGTAGTGGGTCTCCACGGTGGGGTTCTCCGTTGCGTGGCGCTGGCGCATGGACTCGCGCCTCACGCAGATGACGCTTTGCAGCCCTGCCCATATCCAGGACTTGGGCCACCAAGTCAGATCGCGTAGCACGACGACTTCGCGTTGCTCGTAGCGGCCACGGTTTTGCTCGCGCGTGGTGCTTACTTCGCAGCTCGCTGCCCAGCCTTTTTCACCTGACTCTGCCCCTTGCGCTGGGCGCAGGCTCTCAAAGTGGGTGGCGACGGTTTGGTGCGCTTCTTTTTCGTTGGCTTTGAGGGCGAGGATGTAGTCGGCCCCGGCATCCTGGATGAGGCGGGCGATGCTTGGGTGGCCGCCCATGGCATCAATAGTGACGATGGCT
>JANOBP010000163.1:0-21444 GCA_031411715.1 Verrucomicrobiaceae bacterium
TCAGACGTGAGCTAGGCTCAGGCTGCTTTCTTCGCTTTCTTTGGGGCGGCGGCGGCCTTTGGAGCTGCAACTTTGGGTGCTTTCACCAGCGTGAGTTTTTTCACGGGCGTGGCAGTCGGGAGCCATTCGGAGAAGTGCAACCACGTCTCGGTGTCTGCATCACGGAGGTAATCGGTGTCTTGGAGGAGGCCGCGCTTGTTGAAGTCGAGGATTTCAGCTTTGGTGAAAGGTCCAAATTCGACAAAGGCACGACTTAGAGTTACGAGTGTTTTCATGGGTTTTTTTGGGGTTTTGGGTTTGGGGGTGGTGGCGTTAAGCTGGGCGCTTGAGGCATTCAAGCAAAAATCCTGCCACATTCGGCTCAGAAATGCCTCCACGGCTTGCGCGCTTGATGGAGTGCTTCTAGTGTACCCACCTATTCATGATTATTTGCCTCGAATCCTCAGTCCTCGGCGGCTACCTCAGCAACGAGGTGCCTGGTCTTGTCACAGGTATGCTGCACCTAACCGGACAGAGCAAGCCAGTGAGAATCGAGCTGATTGGCAATTTTCTCCGCGATATCGCCGGGTGCCGAGTCGAGTTCCACAATCCGCTGCCTGAGATGAATGAAGCTCATGTGGATGCCGTATCGCCGCTCCAAAACGGCTACACAGGTTTGATGACGGCTTCCTACCGCGTGGCCAAGATCCCGCGGCGGCGTGGAGGCAAAACGGCCTCGGCCTTTCCCGTTCCACCCGGGCTGAAAAACCTCCTCTTTTTCGAATGGTTCAATCAGGATGGACAGCGCGTGCTCATTCAATCCTGGCATCTGCAAATTCGCGTCTCGGCACCAGTTTGGCAGCTTGGTAAGGAGGAAGAATCCGCGCTGTTGAGGCAAAACCGCGCACGCCGGAAGCACTTCCTGCTCGGTGAACGCAGCAAGCGCCCTGGACGTGCGGCTCGCTCTGAATCGTTGCAAAGCCCGGGAATCGATGACCCATTTCAGCCGAAAGATGCCAGCTTTGATCCCTTCCAAGCTCCGAGCAGTCGCAAACCGCCAGCCAAGTCCCAAGCCAAAGCTAGCACGGCCGAAAAGCCCCTCGGTGATCCTGCGGCGCGCTCAGAAGCACTGGCCAGCGAGTTGCGCCGATTCCAAGGACTGCTTGTCTTCAATGATGAAATACGCACGCGTCCTGCCGTGCTACGGCTGCTGAGCACTGTGGCGGATCTCGCGGCACATCTCGTGCATGTGCTGCGCCAATTTGTAGAGGCCAGTCAGCCACAGTGGCAGTTTCTAGTCACGGATTTGGAGCAAAGCCTGCCGCTCTTTGCCGCAGCGCTGAATGCGACGGACAAACTGGTGCAGCAAAACCCCGCCGGAGCCGACATGGAGTGGCTGGCCGGCATTCAGGCAAGCCTCTTGAACATCGAACTGCGCATGCGGGAGCTGCTAGGGCTGCTGCGCGAGTAGCGTGGGCTTTCCATTTCTTGGTTGCCTTATCGGGAGATTTCACGGCATCATGCGGGCATGCACCGTGCCTTTTTCTTTTTATTAGCCGCCGCCGCTACGCTTCATGCTCAATGGAGCACGTCACGCATTCATGGTTCGCCTGAGGCACCGAAGCCTTATGTGCCAGAGCAGGTCTTCACGCAGATCACACTGAATGACGCACTGGAGATGATCGCCGTGCCGGGAGCGCATCGTTTTGTCGCTGTGGAGAAGGATGGGAAGATCTGGAGCTTCAAGGACAGCCCGGACGCGGCATCGAAGGATCTGCTCATCGACCTCAAGCCGGATCATCCCGCGCTGAATTATGCCTATGGCATCGCGTTTCACCCGAAGTGGCGGGAAAACGGCCTCGTCTTCATCACTTATGTCTATGGCGACAAAGTGCCCGATGGCAGCAAGCTCTCGCGCTTCAAGCTCACGCAGCAGGAGCCGCCAGTGCTTGATCCCAAATCGGAAACCGTCCTACTGACTTGGCAAAGCGGCGGTCACAACGGCGCTTCGATTCAGTTCGGTCCCGATGGCATGCTTTACATCTCCACTGGCGATGCCACTGCGCCCTCACCACCGGATTCACTGAAGACGGGTCAGGATTTGAGTGATCTACTTTCTTCCATCTTGCGAATCGACGTGGATCATGAGGAGAACGGCAAGGCGTATGCCATTCCGAAGGACAATCCCTTTCTCAAGACGCCGAAGGCCATGCCAGAGATCTGGGCCTTCGGCTTCCGCAATCCGTGGAAGATTAGCTTTGATCCAAAAGGCCGCCTGTGGTGCGGCGATGTCGGCTGGGAGCTGTGGGAGATGATTCACCTCGTCCCAAAAGGCGGTAATCACGGCTGGAGCGCCATGGAGGCCAGTCAGCCCATCATGCCGGAAACCAAGGGCCCCGGCGACATCATCCCGCCCGTCGCCGCGCATCCGCACACCGAGGCCGCCAGCATCACCGGCGGCTATGTCTATCACGGCAGCCGCTTTCCCGAGCTGCGCGACGCCTACATCTACGGCGACTACGAAACCGGCAAAATCTGGGCGCTCTGGCATGATGGCAAGCAAGTCACGCGGCGTGATGAAATCGCCGATACACCTCATAAAGTCGTCAGCTTTGGTCAAAGTGAGGACGGCGAGCTGTACTGGATGGATTGGCAAAAAAACACGCGCATCTACCGCCTGAGCAAAAACCTCGCCGTCGGCAAACCGAGCCAATTTCCGCGCAAACTCAGCCAAACCGGCCTCTTTACCGATACGGCAGCTCAAACACCCGCCGCAGGCGTTTTGCCCTTTGAGATCGCTGAGCCGATGTGGCAGGATGGAGCCAGCGCAAGCCGTTTCGTGGCTCTTCCCGAAGGAAAAAGCATCAAGACCACCGTCAGCGGCAAACCCGACAAGCCGACCTACCAAGTCGAATGGCCTGCGGAGTCTGTCCTGGCCCGCACGATCACGTTGAAGAAGAAAGTCGAAACCCAGGTGCTCCACTTCGATGGTGAAACCTGGAACGGCTACTCCTACCGCTGGAATGACGAGCAAACAGACGCTGAACTCGTTGGCGCTGACGGTGAGGAATTCATCGTCGAAAAGCAGCCCTGGCGCATCCACGGCCGCGCCGAGTGTGCCCGCTGCCACACCAACTGGAGCGGCTTCGCGCTCGGCTTCCAGCCGGATCAGCTCGTCAGCATCAGCGGCAAGAAGCCCGAGGAAGTGCTTGATAAGGACTTCATGGCGCGCCTCAAAAGTCGTCTGCATGACAAAACCAACCTCGAATCCCAAGCAAGAGCGTGGCTTCATGCGAACTGTGCCCACTGCCATCGCCGCCACGGCGGCGGGAGCGTGCAACTCATGGTGAACGCCGATCTACCCATGGCGGAGACGATAATGCTGAATGAGAAGCCCGTGCGCGGTGAATTGGGACTCACCGAAGCGCGCGTGATTGCACCCGGCAAGCCGCAGCAGAGTGTGCTCATCGCGCGCATTGCCCGCAGTGGCAATGGACACATGCCCATGATCGGAGCGCGTGAAGTCGATCCACATGGCTTCCGCCTGCTGTGGGACTGGATTTCGGGAGAGGCGACGACTCGTCGCCCCATCACACCTGATTCGCCGAGCGATGCGCTTCTGCTCGCCAATGCCATCGCAAAAAACGAAGCCAAATTCGATCCCGCATTCGCCCGGCACGCCAATCCAGAGATCGCCTGCTACTTCGAGCGCTTCCTGCCGCCCGAACAACGCCTCAAGACCCTCGGCATGAATTTCGACGCCAAGAAGCTCCTCGCCGTGAAGGGCGATGCCAAACGCGGTGCTGAACTCGTCAGCATGACCGGCAAAATGGCCGCCTGCCTCGCCTGCCACATCCTCAACGGCACCGGCCGCGATTTTGGCCCGGATTTGAGCAAAGTGGGCTCACGCCTGACGCGCGAACAGATTCTCGAAAGCCTGCAACAGCCCTCCAAAGCCATCGCCAAGGGCTATGAGACGTGGTTGATCACTTTGAAGGACAACAGCCTGCAAACCGGCTTCCTGGTGAATCCCGGCCAGGGCGATGTGACCCTCAAGCTCCCCACCGGCCAGCCGCAGACTTTTGAACGCGCCCAAATCAAGAGCCAGAAAGTGCAGCCCATGTCCCTCATGCCCGAAGGACTGCTGCAAAGCATGACCGAGCAGGAAGCGGCGGATGTGATCGCGTTTTTGGCGGGGCTGAAGTGATCTGGGCAGGGACGATGGAAAAGTTACCATTTCAGGATTGACCCAGCGGGTTTTTTTTGATCCAATTCGATATTATTTTATGATCACACGATTTTCCTTTCCGCATTGGCTGTCTGGCACCCTGTTGCTGACGGCGATTGGCCTCCAGGCGGCACCGACGGTGACGCAGCAGCCGGTGTCACCGGTGATCGCGCTGGGGATGAGCGGGGTGACGCTGAATGTGGTGGCGACTGGCCAAGGCACTTTGGGCTATCAGTGGCTACGGAATGGCGTGGACCTCGCTGGTGCCACGGGGGCCAGTCTGGTGCTCACGCCGCTGGATCACACGACGCGCGGCATTTACCAAGTGCGGGTGACAGATGCTGATGGCAGCACGCTGAGCCGCATGGCACGGGTGGGTCAGGCGGTGGGTAAACTGGTGCTCTGGGATTACGGCGATCTCAATGGTAGTTACGGTGCCATCAGCCGACTGGCGAAAGGTGGCGGTCCTGTGAACTACGAGGTGAATGTCAACGGCACGGTCGCTGGCTGCTTGAAGAATCCACATTTGTTTGAGGGTGGCAAAGTGAGGAGATCTATTTTGTATGTGGTCGGTCCAGGCATGGGATCGAGGACATGGGTGCCCGCTGGGCTGGAGCCGGTGATCGCGCTGGCGGCGGCGGAAACCAAGGCATTTGCCGTGGAGACGGATGGTGAGGTCAAGGGCTGGATCGGCACAAGCGGGAGTCCGGAGTGGCCAGGCACGACGACAGCCTACACGGTGCCAACGGGACTCGGTCCATGTCTGGATATTTCCATGAACGCTCAGGAGGTGGTGGCGGTGAAAGCGGATGGCACAGTGGTGCAGTGGGCGGTGACGACGGATGCGGTGCTGCCAGCAACGAGCACGCCACCGGCCGGCCTGACGGATGTCACGGCACTGAGCAGCTCCAGCACGCATCACCTGGCACTGAAGCGCGATGGCGCCGTGGTGGCCTGGGGCGACAACACGCATGGTGAATGCATTGTGCCAACTGGGCTGGCAGGGGTGGTGGAGATCGCTGCTGGCGTGGGTTTTAGTCTGGTGCTGAAGCAGGACGGCACGGTGGTAGCCTGGGGCGATAATACACTGCTGCAGACGACCATTCCAGCCGGACTGACGAATGTGGTGAGCATCTATGCCAGCACCTACTGCATGGTGACCAAGGCGGACAGCAGCGTGATCAGTTGGGGCCAGGCTGCGCCAGCAGTGCCCTCTTTTATCACTTCAGGCGTGTCGCCAGGTCAGGTGATGGGTTCCATGGGCCTTTATCCAGCGGTCATCGAGCCGAATCGTGTGCCTAGCGTCACGCAGCAGCCACTTTCCATCGCCACGCGGCTCAGTTACTCAGTCACCCTGGAAGTCAAAGGCATAGGCACGGTGCAATGGCAAAAGGATGGCGTGAACATCCCTCAAGCGACCGCCACGCAACTGGTTCTGCGGCAGATCTCGGCGGCGGATGTGGGAGCGTACCGCGCGGTGTTCAGCAATGACTACGGGACGGCTACCAGCCAAGATGCGCTGGTCACGCTACTCGATGAGCCGCTGATCACGGTGCAGCCTGCCGACCAAAACGTCCTGCTGGGTGCGGCGGCGCAGTTCAGCATCACGGTGGCGGCCCCGGCCTCGAATTCGGCGCTGCCGCTTTCCCTCCAATGGCTGAAAAACGGCCGGATCATGCCTGGAGCCACGCAGGCGACGCTGGCGTTTGCCAATGTGAGCATCGCCGAGGTGGGAGACTATCAAGCGGTGATCAATGGCACGACCGCTGGTGGCACCAGCCTCATCCCCGGTGCCCAGCGCAGCCAAGTGGCACGTCTGCGCATCAAAGGCGAGCCAGTGGCCTGGGGGCCGGCGGGATTCCGCCAAGACTGGCTGCGGAATCACTCCGCCCAACCGCCGACGACGGTGAATTTCAGCAACACGGTGGATGTGGCGGCGGAGAAGCTTGGTTTCTTGACCAGGAATGATCAGGGTATCGTGCGCGGGTGGAATGTGCTCGGCATTCCCTTTGAGCCCACGGGACTGACGCCGTCGGTGGAGATCGGCAGTGATCAGGGACGGTTCTTCACGCTCAACGCGGCTGGGAACGTCACAGAATGGCTCGCCGCTACCAGTTACCCGAGATCACCTTACAGCTCACCCACGCCGCTGGCCTATGTCAGTGAACAAAATCAGAGTCGTTGTGAATTCACGAACCCAGCGGGTGCCCCCATCGTCAACGTCGCCCAAGGAGCGTACCACAACATCGGTCTGCTCGAAGATGGCGGGATCTGCACCTGGGCATGCGAGCTTACGGTCGGCACGCCATCCTACAATAGCACGACCAAGAATCCCAACACGCACGGCCAGCTCATCATCCCGGCGGGATTCATGACGGGACGCAGCGCAGCGGCCGTCGCGGCAGGTGCGTATCACAACGTGGTGCTGTTCGCCGATGGCACGGTGGGGGCCTGGGGAAAAAATGATGCCGGCCAGGCCACACCGCCCACTGGCCTCTCGGGAGTGGTCATGGTGGAAGCGTTTGGAGATACCAGTGTGGCCGTGAAGGCTACGGGCGAAGTGGTGTGCTGGGGCCGGAGGGCAGCGCCAGTGGATGTCGTGCGGCCACAGCCAGTGGCCGTGGTGCATGCCATGCGACCTTTCCGCAATCGTGCGACCAGCTTCTTCCTTGGCCAAGGCGCGCCGGAGGGCAGCAAGCTCGTCTTCGACATCCCAAGCCCTGCGCAGCTCGGATATCAGCTCGTCGGCAGCTATGGCAGCACTTTGAGCCTGAGTGGTAGCCAAACGGGCAACGGGGTGGGCACGGTTTATTCTGGCACCCTCACCTTGAACACCGGCAGCAGCAGCTCTGCCGGGCTTGTCATCACCGGTGCGGGTTCCAGCGCACTCAATCTCAGCACGAGCATCATCAGCACGTTGAGTCCATTGCTCACTCTTAGCACGACAGGAGTCAGTCCATCGGTGCTCACCATCTCGGCGGGCACTGTGAATCTCAGTAGCAACATGCTGGGCATGATTCAATCCGGCAGTCTCGTCTTGAACAGCGGCAGCAACTCTTCCGGGCTTGTCATCAATGGTGCTGGCTTTACCACACTCAATCTCGGCATGGGAACGACGGTCAACGCGAGCACCATCAGCACGTCGAATCCGTTGATCTCTCTCAGCACGGGAGGGGTCAACGCATCGGTGCTTACCACCTCGGCAGGCGGCACGCTGAGTCACAGTGGCAGCGGCACACTCACCTTGAACAGCGGCAACAACACTTCTGGGCTTGTCATCACCAGTGCTGGCTCCAACACACTCAATCTCGGCACGGGAACGACGGTCAACGCGAGCACCATCAGCACATCGAGCCCGGTGATCTCTCTCAGCACGACAGGTGTCAACGCAACGGTGCTCACCAACTCGGCAGGCGGCACCTTGAGTCTCAGTGGCAGCGGGGTGAGCACGATTCAAACCGGAACCCTCGTCTTGAACACTGGCAGTAACTCTTCCGGCCTTGTCATCAACGGCGCTGGCTCCACCACACTCAATCTCGGCACCGGAACGACGGAAATCACGACTGCCACTAGACCAGTGATCGCTCTCAGCACGACGGGAGCCAATGCAGCGGTGCTCACCACATCGGCTTCGGCGGGCACGTTGATTATCAGTGGCAGCTCGCTGAACGTCGGTACCGTCGCCACTCAGGGTTCTGGAACACTCCAGTTGCAAGGCCTGACGACAATCAACAACAGTACGACGGCGACCACTTCGGCCACCAACTCGACAGGAACCATCACGACTTCGTCGAATCTTGGCAGCACGTTGGATTTGCCCAGTTTAATAGGGTACACACCGAACATCTTTCCGAACATCTTTGATCTGCCAGACCTCGGCGGCAATTTGATCTGGGACTTATCTGCCTTCATGGGCGTGGGCAGCGTCACGCCGGGTCCTGTTTACACCAGCCATGACAGTGCAGCCCTACAGATACCCACCGCAGCACTCTGGGCTCCTGTGCGCCTTGCCATTCACGAGCAGGGAGGCCTCGCTCAACAGAGCGATGGAACCATCGCGAAATGGGGTGCCGTCCACGCGCTGCCAGAGGGCCTCGCCGACATCGTGCAGATCGCTGTCAATGATCTGGGGGCCGTGGCATTACGCGCCTACACGGCACCTCGCTTCATCACGGACCCCGTCAGTCAGGAAGTCTTTGCTGGGTATTCCGGGCCAGTCTTCCATGTGCAGGCCGTCGGCTTCCCCGCACCTGCCCTCCAATGGAGCAAAGGCAGCACCGACCTCCCTGGCGAAACACTGCCCACTCTGTCGCTCACTCAGACCACTCCCGCCGCCACAGGCAGCTACAGCGTGACCGCGACCAATGCCCACGGCAGTTCCACCAGCGCCACAGCCACGCTCACCGTCACCAGCCCCGCGCAGTTCACCCACTGGCAAACGGGCCACCACGCCGCCGTCGCCATCGCTGCAGGCACCGCTGCACCGACGGCTGATCCCGGTGGGCACGGTGTCCCCAATCTGATGCGCTACGCCTTGGGCCTGCACGCAGACTCGCCAGAAGCGGAGCAGTTACCCAGACTTGCCTTTGGCCGCCATCCGACCGCGCCAGCCGTCGTCGGCGGCCTGTTCTTCTGTGTGCCTGAAAACGTCTCCGATATCCGTTTTAAACTGGCCGTTTCGACCGATTTGACGACTTGGAAGACCTTGGACGTCGAAGCAGTGCTCGGCACGATCTCTGGCGGGAAACGTCAAGTCTGGCTGCCTTGCCCGCCGAACGAGCAGGATGTCCGCAAGACTTTTTATCGTCTGATCGTCGAGCCCGTGGCGCCAGCCACCGCTCCCCGCTTCTGAAGGCGCGGTGGTGGCTCAAGCGATAGCGGCGAGAACCTTGGCGACGCAGTTTTCGGCGGTGAGGCCGTGTTTGGTGCGCAGGATGGGAATGGTGCCGTGCTCGATGAATTGATCCGGCCAACCGATGCGGACGACGGGAGTCTTGATGCCCGCGTCGCTGAGGAGTTCGATGACACCAGAGCCAAAGCCGTTAACGAGAACGTGGTCTTCCAGTGTGCAGACGACCTTCACTTTTTTGGCGTAGGTTTCGATGCAGTTGGCGTCGAGAGGCTTGATCCAACGGGGATTGATGAGGGCGACGGAGTGGCCCTTTTCTTCGAGCATCTTCTTGGCGGCTTCTGCGACTGGGAACATGTCTCCAAGCGCGATGAGGGCGATGTCGTGACCATCGGCGACGACTTCAGCTTTGCCAATTTCAAGCAACACGGGTTTGTCCTTGGGCATGACGCCGGGGCCGTTTCCGCGCGGGTATCGGATGGCGATTGGGCCTTTGTCGTAATTGGCCATGGTCCAGAGCATGTCCACGAACTCATCTTCATTCCGCGGCTGCATGTGAATGAGGCCTGGGACGCCGCGCAGGTAGGCGATGTCGAATAAACCGTGATGCGTGGGGCCGTCGTCGCCACTGAGACCGCCACGATCCATGCAAAGGCGCACGGGTAGGTTTTGAATGGCCATGTCATGCACGATCATGTCGAATGCGCGCTGCATGAAGGTGGAATAGATCGTGAGGAATGGCCGCAGCCCGCTGGTGGCCATGCCGCATGCGAAGAGTGCCGCATGCTCCTCGGCGATGCCGACATCAAAGTAGCGTTCAGGAATTTCTTTTTTGAAGACGCTCAGTCCAGTGCCGCCAGGCATGGCACCAGTGATGGCGACGATTTTTGGATCGACTTTGGCGAAGTCGGTGACGGTGCGGGCATAGACCTGTGAGTAGGTGGGCTTGCTGGAGGATGCGGTCTCGCCGGTCTCGATGTTGTATTTGCCGAGGCCGTGGAATTTGCCTGGATCTTCGAGTGCGGGCTTATAACCACGGCCTTTTTCGGTGATGATGTGGAGGATGACGGGCTCGTCTTGAGTTTTGAGGAACTCAAAGGTCTCGATGAGCAGCGGGAGGTTATGTCCGTCGATGGGGCCATAGTAGCGGATGCCAAATTCATCGAAGAGCAGGCTGCGATTGGCGGGGAGCTGGCTCTGCGGTAGCAGGATGCCTTTGGCGTGGTCTTCAGCCTTTTTGGCCATGCGGCGCACGTCCTGGCCGAGCACGAACTCGAGGAGCTTGGAAGCTTTTTGATGCAGATTGGCATACGCCGGGTGCGTGGCGATGGCGTTGAAGTATTTGGCGATGGCACCGACGTTGCGGTCGATGGACCACTCGTTGTCGTTGAGCACGATGATGAGTTTTTTCGTGTGTGCGGCGACGTTGTTCATCGCTTCAAACACGGGGCCGCAGGTGAAGGCGGCGTCGCCTGCGACGCAGACGACGTGCTCGTCCGTGCCGTTTAAATCACGCGCAGTGGCCATGCCGAGCGCAGCACCGAGCGCGGTGCCTGCGTGGCCGGCGCCGTAGCAGTCATGCTCACTTTCACTGCGCAGGCAGAAGCCGTTGAGGCCTTCATATTGGCGGATGGTGTGAATGCGGTCCCAGCGCCCGGTGAGCATCTTATGCACGTAGGCTTGATGGGCGACGTCAAAAACAAAGCGATCTTTGGGTGTGTTAAAGACGCGGTGCATGGCCAAGGTCAGCTCGACGACACCGAGATTCGGCCCCAAGTGGCCGCCGGTCTCGCTGAGGGTCTCGATGAGGGTGGCGCGGATTTTTTCCGCGAGTGCGGGCAGTTGCTCGGCGGAGAGAGCTTTGAGATCAGCGGGGGATTGGATGGCGGGGAGTTGAGTATCCACAGGTGTATTCTAGAAGAGACGGATTTCTGCGTCGTCAGCAGGCTTGCGACGACGCATGGTGTTTTTGACAGGTTTTTCATCGTCTGCACTCGCTTCCGCATCATCTGCGTCGGCGAGATCAAACGGGGCCGTGCTGGCCTTGCCGCTTTCGAGGTCGGCGGAAATGACTTCGACGCGGTGGCGTGCATTGTCGATTTTTTGGCGGCAGTTTTTGAGCAGGCGGATACCTTCCTCATAGCTGCGGATCATTTCTTCCAGCGGCATGCGGTCAGTTTCCATCGCACCTACGATTTCGTCCAGACGCGACATGGCGTCCTCAAAGGAGAGATCATCTGTTTTGCTAACTGCTTTGCTCATCGCGAAAAAAGGGCCTCAGCGTGGAGCAGAGGGCCACCATTATCAAACCATCAAAGAATGCCGCAAGTGGGAATACCGCATTGCGCTTCACTCAAGGCGCAAACTTGGCATTTGCGTAAAACCTGAGTTTGAACAGCAACACATGAGTCAAAAGGCTCACTCAAGGCAAGCAAAGCGTTAACAATATTCCCTAAATTACAGAAAATATATTTGAATTTATAATTATAACTTCCGGATGATAAGGTTATCCAAATTAAACTTTCATGCCTCGTTGGACCCAAATCACCTTTTTACTGCCAAACATGAGCTCCTGTCGCAGGATGCTTCAGCTTACCCTGGCAGCTTTTGAGGAGTCGGACGGCTCCACTGTCGGCACTCAGGGCTGGTCTGAGATGTCGCTGACCCTCAACACTGACACTGATACGATCACCTTCGGAGTGCGAGTTTACGACGATCTCCTCGGTCTCAACTCCTCAACAACTGGCATCGTTGCAAGTCGGTCCCTCGGCATTGATTCCGCTGCGCTTACCGATCTCCGTTGGGATCTCCGTGGCGGCGCGCTCAACAATAGTGCCGTGAGCTTCAAGAATTACTTCGACGACTTCAGTTTCAATGTCGCGCCTGTGCCTGAGCCTGGGAGTGCACTGAGCGTCGGTTTGAGCACTCTCCTACTGCTGCGCCGACGCCGCAAATCGGTCACGGCTTGAGCAGTACAATCTCCTGGAAACCCCAATTGTTACCAGCGCTGCCGAGTTGTGTGATCCGCACAAAACGCGCGCGCTGTGGTGCTGGAAAAAGGACTTCGACCAAAGCCGATTTGCCGTCTCCCTGCATTGCTTGTCCCCAAGTCTTACCATCCATCGACAATTCCACTTTGAACTTCCGTGGGTAGTCCTGCAGGTTCCCTTGACTGTCGAGCGCTAGTCCCGCGATGTCGGTCTCTGCTGGAAGTTCAATGCTAAACCACTCGCCGCCTCTCATCGGGGTTCCAGTGGCCCACCGGGTGGCTTGGTTATCATCCAGAGCCCTCGCTGCCTCTCCCTGCTTGTGGCTGGCGGTTACTTTCCATGCTTTGCGCGTCTCCACCCAGCTCAGTTTTGACTTGATGCGCTCATTCAACGGCTTGGGAGGTGCGGCTTGGAAATAGAATTCCTTGAGTCTCCCCTCTAACAACTGAGCCTGATCCACCTTCAGTGCGCTGGCATAGACGATGAGTTCAGCGAGCCATCCATGGAACTGCTCGCCACTAGACGCTAAAGTCTTGCCATCACTCTCATTCACGCGGCCAATGGCCAGATTCTTCAGTGGCGCAGAGGGGGGGGGTAGTTTCGCCTTCCCGGCGAAAATCGTTCCATCCGCGTCACGCGCGCGCATTTCCAAGTCTCCATTGGCATTCCAGCTAACCGCCAAAATGCCAGCCGTAGTGGCATTCACGTCTTTCGTGGTGATCTTGGCACTCGCACTGCCCTGTTTGAATTCTGCCGTTAGATTTTTTTGCTGGTCGATTCGCACCACGACACTGTCCTGATCATTGGAAATGCTCAGAAGCCGCATGGGCAGTTTGGAAGCCTCAGCCTGAAAAACCGCCAGCAATGTCATCCCCTTGTCTCCAGAAACAGGTTTTGAGCCAAACGGCATGTCGTCCGCATAGGTCTTCACGTCTGCGAGCACCAGTGACGTCGGCTTCCCGTCACGCGCATTGAAATCCAATGCCTTAAGTCCACCTTTTGGTCCGCCGCCGGTCTTCGACGTTGGCCAGTCCACCAGCTTTGGGCCATAAGCTGTATTGCCTTGATGCGCCCGCAGGATGTTGTCTGCACCACGTTCTGCGAGGTCGTGCCATTCAAGCAGCGCTTCATTGGTATTAGCGTTTGCCAATTTACCATCACCACCTTTCCGAGAACTCAGCACACCTGTATTCCCCACGAAAAACACACTGATGTTCCGATCCGCTGGCGGAAAAACCCGCTCCTGCGGCAACTGAAACCTCACCTTCTGCGGCCCAGAGTCCGTGATAGCTGAAAGTAAGCCTCCATTGCCAGCATCACTGCCATCAGTCTTTTTAGAACCACCACGAGTGAACAAAATGATAGCAGTCACCAATGCCAAAACACCACCGGCGATCATCGCCATTTTCTTCACATTCTTTGGCTGCTTCGCTTGGGCCGAAACTTGTGCCGCAGGCCGCTGTGGTGCTATTGCGCCCGTTCGATTCCGTGGGCGCACTGGACCTGATCCCACTGGCTTCGTGATCGCAGCCATCTCGACGATCTGCTGCGGTTCCAAGATCACCTCCAAAGCGACAGGCTCAGCATAAACTGGCATCGCAGGCTGTTGCACCATCACTGGGAAATAGCCCGACCCCACCGGCACGCTACCCGTGCCAGGAACCGGGACCGCACCCGTCCCTGGCATCATATACATCGGCTGCGTCATCGATGGCTGCACCGGCGCATACGCAGGATACATACCCATCCATGGCATGTAGGGAACCATCGTTGGCACCTTCTCCCACGCGCGGAATTCTTCGATCGCCTGCTGTGCCCCAGTTGGCCGGTCCTCAGGACGTTGCGCCATCAGCCGCGCACACCACGCTCCCAGCCATGCTGGCACATGTGGCGCGATCACATGCAGCGGGATCATGTCATGATTGATATGCTTATCGATCACTGCCGACATCGACTCCCCATCAAACGCCTTCTTGCCACTCAGCGCTTCATAAAACACACACCCTAATGAGTACAGATCCGTCCGCTCATCCACAGGCTCACGCGTCAATTGCTCCGGTGCCATGTAGAAGATGGAACCCATCACCGTGCCCTCCTGGTCCTCCGTCTGCTTTCGCGCCCGCAGTCCCGCCCGCGCCAGTCCGAAGTCGATGATCTTCGACTGCAATCGCCCGCCAGGGAGGCGCTCCACCTTGATGTTCTCTGGCTTGATGTCCCGGTGTAAAATATGGTGCTGATGCGCCGCCAGCAGTCCCTCCAGAGTCTGGGAAGCCAGCTCTTTAAAGTCGTCATAGGGCAGGGGACCTCGTGCCACCACATCCGCCAGATCTTCGCCTTGCAGCAGCTCCATCACGATGAAAAGGCCCTCGGCATCACTGGCCACATCAAAAATCGTCACCACGTTCGGATTGCGCAGCGAGGCCAGCGTATCCGCCTCTCGCTTCAGCTCCGTTTCGATTCCTTTATCCTGTTCCGCTTCGTTGGCGCTCAGCAGTCGCTTCACCGCCACCCAGCGCTTCAATTGGCTGTCATAGGCACGGAACACAGCGCCGACGCCTCCAGCGCCGAGCTTCTCATATATTTTGTAGCGATCCGCCATCAGTTCTGCGCAGTGAAAAATTAACTTAAAATCAAGCAAAGCCCATGTGCCGCCCCTTTGGCAAGCGAGATGTTCCAATCGCCAAAACTTTCCTTCATTTGGTGCGTATGGACTTCATGCGCACTCTCTCAGCACTCATCCTCACTTTCATCGCCGCTGCCGCACACGCTGCCGACCTTGAACTCACTCTCCCGACCGTCATTTACGCCGTTCCCGATGTCCCCATCAGCATCTACAACGACAACATTGTCCTCACCGAGACACCCGAAGCCTATCATTTCGACTTCAATTGCAAACTCGGCACCACCGAACCACGCCGTTGGACACTGACTGCCGCCGACCGAGATGTCGGCAATCATCCACTCGAGGTCAGCGTCAAAGACTCCAGTGGAAAAGTTTTAGCCCGCGCCAAAACCACGCTGCACATCTCCCCGCGCCAATCCGCCTCGAAAAAACCACTCCGGCTCCTCATCCTCGGCGACAGCCTCACGCACGGCACCATCTACCCCAATGAAATCGCCCGCTTGCTCGCCATACCGGGTAATCCCACCTTCACCATGCTCGGCACCCATAAGCCCGCAGGTGCCAGTCCAGGAGTAGCCCATGAAGGCTACGGTGGTTGGAAATGGTCCGACTTTCTCACCAAGTTCGATCCAAAGCCCGATGGTGTCACCGCAGGTCCTCTCGCCCGCAAAACCACCAGCCCCTTCATCTTTGCCAACCCAAGCGGCAAAGCCCAATTCGACCTCCCACGCTATTTCCGTGACCACTGCGACAACCAACCGCCAGACATCGTCACCTTCCTCCTCGGCATCAATGACTGCTTCTCTGCCAAGCCCGTCGCACCCGACCCGAAAATCACCGAAGTCCTCGCGCACGCCGAAAAACTCATCGCCGCATTCCAAAAAGCCGCGCCCAATGCCATCCTCGCCATCGGCCTCACCACACCGCCCAATTCACGTCAGGAGGCCTTTGTGGCCAATTATCAAACCAACTACACGCGCTGGGGCTGGAAGCGCATCCAGCACCGCCTCGTCCAGCGCATGCTCAAGCAGTTCAGCAATCGTGAAACTGAGCACATCCACCTTGTCCCCACCCAACTCAATCTCGACCCCATCGACGGCTACCCCACCAACAACGGCGTCCACCCCAACGCCACCGGCTACAACCAAATCGGCGCCAGCTTTTACTCGTGGATGAAATCCAAACTCTAGGGCCACGGCTTCTCTCGTGACCATTCATGCACTTGATGATATGAAGAAGAATGCATCGATAGAGACATAACCAATCATTTGTCAGCCAGTTGCATGCCCCCATTCCCTGTGACCCCCAATCCCCCCCCCTGCATCGCTCAGAGCGGCTGCGCAGAAACTGAATCTACTAACGCCAGTTTTCTTTACTAATGGCACATAGCTACATATTTGGGGAAGGATCGAAATTCGAAGTTCGAGACTCGATTTGTGAGGCGATCTTGGAACGACTGAGGGACGAGTTAGCAAAGAATGCCAGTAGTCTTTCAGCTTTCGAAGTGGTGACGGGGTGGTTCGATTACTGGTATTCGATGCCTCCTGGATGTTAGGATCTTACGCTCGAATGTCCGACTCCAGAAGTTCGAAACTCAGTGAGGAACGCGTTATCGATTGTGGTTCCAACGCTGAATCCTGAAGGAGAACAACTGAGAGTGGCTAAGCAAATTGAGGAAATTTTGATCAAAGGGTAAATGAACCCACGGGCTTGACGTTTGCTGGGCGCAGGGTTGTTTGCCGAGCGGATTGCTGTTCTCAAATCATGGCGGCTGATGAAAGGCGTGGCCGTGTGTCGAGCGGGGGTGACACCATTGGCTTGAGCCGCAGCAACACCCGCCAGGCACTCACCGATCAAAAACGGATTCCGCCTCACGATCTGCCACCTTCAGGTAACGGTAGTACACCTCCAGTTGCAGTGTGCATAGGCACTGGCGGTAAATCGCGTCTGCGGCATCGCCCGCTGGCCAGTTGGGGCGTCCACGCTTGAACGAACCATCCGCCTGCTGCGCGCCCAGCACCTGCGGCATGAATTGTGCGTTGTAAAACTTCCAGTCCTCACCGCCCTGTTGGAAGAAGGCCTGCGTGTAGTAATACCAGCAGTAGAGATTGCAGTTTCGGTCCCAGTCCAGTGGCTCAGCGGTCAGGAACTCACGCATGAAGCGGATGCCCTTCTTCACGCTCGCGGTCTTGTTCGTGGCCAGTGTTTGCAGCCCCAGCACACCGCAGCCCGTCAGGCTCCATTGGTTGTAATGCTCATCACGATTCGTTTTTCCAAAGCCGCCGTCCTTGGTCTGTTTCGTCTCCAAATAATCACAGCAGCGCGAGATGGCCAAATCCAAGCCCGCAAACTTCAATCCAGAATGCTTCGCTGCCTTGAGCGCCTGAAACTGCCAACCCGTCACCGACAAATCCTCGCCACGGCTATCCTTGTTGTACGCATGCGCCTTGCCCGCCTCCTTCCCGCCGTAAGTCCATGCCCCGACCTCATTTTGCTGCTCAATGATCAGCCGCACGCCCTTTTCGAAGGTCTCACGCAGTCCCGGCAGGCTGCTGCCGCCCAGCCGATAAAACGCATACATCTCCCCCAGTGCATACGTGGCGATTCCATGCTCATACGTCGCCTGATTCGCCATGGGAGTCTCCGAGAGGATGCCATGCTCATTCTTCCGCGACAGCTCGATCAAATAGAGCATACCATTGCGCACCTGATCACCATAAAAAGCTGAGTCCGGTGTCTCACAGCGGCCCAGAAAGCACAATAGCGAAAGCGCCGTCATCGCAGCCTTGTTGGCACGGCCCCATGAGCCGTCGGCACTTTGCTGACCTCTCAGCCACTCCAGTGATTTTGACACCGCCATCTCACACTCAGGCGTGCCACCATTTTGACGTAGTTTTTCCATCCGACTCGCACTCGCACAACGCGCCACCATCATCTTCGGCATGTTCGGCAGCCAAGTCGAAGGCCCATTGCCGTTGTGTCCACGCAAACCAACCATCATGGTGCTCGCGGACAGACCCGTAGCCATGGAGCCCGCTCCTCGTATTGCTTCGGGCAATGCTGCGGAATTAGTTTCCGGCACTGGCAAATAAGTTCCATCCTCCACTCCGATTCGTATCCTCTGCACATGCTTCGCATTCGCTGAATGATGTCTCAACTGCACTTGATGCTCCAACGCCTGCGAGGCCTGTTCCGCTGCCAAGTTTTTGCCCGCTGGAATAAATCGATCCCTGTCCTCCATCACCTGACTCCCCACATAGACAGCGCCGGCCAGTAGCAGCAACACCACATGCACGCCGATGCTCAGCGTCAGTGACCCTCCGCCGACTTGCCGCCAAAAGCGCCGCCATGCCGGCTGAGGCTTCTGCACGGATGGTGGTTCCGACTCCGGCACCACCATGGCGGCCGCAGTTGCCTGCGGCACCATCATGGTGGGGACTTGAAATCTCTCCCAGCCAGGCGGCACGGGAGGGGGTGAAAGCGGCTGGTGAGGATCGGGTGTGTTCATGGCGCGTGATGTCACAGGGCATCACGTTGAGCGGAACATTCTCTTGGGATGACTTTACTTTTCCGCCTTATCCATCGCCGCAAAGATCGCGCCTGCGATGGCCTGCATTCCTTGGTCACCCGGATGACGCGCCACGCCTTCGTGGGCGATCTTGCGTTCAGAGCGGGCAAAATTTGCCTCGTTCTTGCCTAGCGTGCCGATGTCCACAAACACTCCGCCCGCGGCGGCACATGCCTCCTTCAAAATCGCGTCCTTGGTCGCATCCGCCCAGAAGCAGCTTCGCACATAGAGCTTTGCTTTTCCGTCTTGTGTTAGAAGTGTCAGCAGTTTCACCACAGCCTCTTTGAACTGTGTTTTCGCCTCCGCAGTCTTCAGCGCGGGCACATTCTCGCCGATTGCGACGACTACGGTGTCCGCCTGAAAGGCCACGACGTCCTTCAGCTTCGCCGCCACATCAAAAGTCGCGTAGTTCCGCTCAAAGTCCGCCACATTCTCCACGCGGAACTCCGGCTTCACGCCTCGTTGCTTTGCCACGGCATCCACCACGAGGTGGACATAGTCCTTCGCCTCCGCACTCGCCGCCATGCCCCAGTTTCCCGTCCACCCGATCTTCTCTGACGGACCATGCCGGGTGATGCTGTTGCCAATAAAGAGCAGCCTGCCGCCTTTTGCACTTTGGGCTTGGCTCAGGCTCGTTGAAGAGAATAGGACGGCAAAAAAGACGGCGGTGAGTCGAAGATTCATCGGCGCATCCTAGCGGCACTTCGCCGCAGCACATCAGCGTATTTTAGCCTTGGCGATGTATTGCGGCACCACACGAGAAAGAAGCGCCGTCCTCCGCGTATGGCTTCGATGCGTTCGCTTTTTTCCGTCGTATCCGCCGCACTGCTTGCAGCATCTCAGCTCACATGTGCGCAGGAGGTTCAGCTCATCATGGTCGGCGATGTCATGCTCGATGAACTTCCCGGCAAGGCCATTGCCAGCGGCGTGGACCCCTTTGCCGAATTTGCAGACATCCTACACGCTGCTGATGCCGCCGTTGCCAATCTCGAATGCGTCGTAGCAACCAGCGGCCGGCCAGAGCCAGACAAGCCCTACACTTTCCGCGCCAGTCCGCTGGTGCTGCCTGTGATCGCTCGTCACTTCGGCATCGTCAGTCTTGCCAACAATCACTCCGTCGATTTCGGGCATGAGGCCTTTCTGGAACAGCTCGCTCTTCTCGATAAGCACAAGATCGCCCGCTTTGGCGGTGGTAAAAATTGCGCCGATGCTCGTCTGCCGCTCATCCTTGTCATCAAAGGGATCCGCATTGCCCTGCTCGGCTACAATGACTTCCATCCACGTTGCTTTGAGGCCGGCCCCAATTGGCCCGGCGTCGCATGGGCAGTGGACGAGCAGATCACCTCCGACATCGAGGCCGCACGCACGATTCACAAAGCTGATCTCGTCATCCCCGTCATGCATTGGGGCGAGGAGTATGAACCGGCCAATGACCGCCAGCGTAAGCTCGCCCACCTCATGATCGAGGCTGGTGCCGACATGGTCATCGGCGGCCATCCGCACGTCACTCAAGGTGCCGAGTATCACCAGGGTAAGCTCATCCTCTTCAGTCTAGGCAATTTCGTCTTCAACGGCTTCGAAGAAGGCCCCCGCCGCACTGGCTGGCTTCTCCGCCTCAAGTTGAACGAGCAGGGCATCATCGCATGGGACACCGTCGTCGCTCACCTCGACGAGGAAGGCATCCCTCACCTCAAACGCGACACCGCCAGCCCCAGTGGCATCAAAGGCAGCGACAAGATCGAAGACCGCCGGGCTTTGATTGATTCTCCTTTGAGTGGAGCAACCAAATCAAATCACGCTCCACAAAACTGAGGCACCGATTCCATCCAGCTGCTTGGTTCTGCGCGCATCAAGTTCACACTTGCCGTTTCCAATCCTTCCCGTCAGACTCTCTTTTTATGCAACGCCATTTCCGCTTCCTCCTGCTTTTCAGTGCCTGCACACTCGGCGTCCCTGTAAGGGCAGATGTCTATCCGCTGGCAAAGGCTCTGGCACCGCATATGAAACCCATGGGCCTCACAGCCAAGGAGGAACCCGCCGGACTGGGGCAGGTCAGAGGGCAGATCATCCGTATCATCAATGCCATGCAGAGTAGCAACGAGGGTGGTGGGCCTGACGGACGCGGGTTAGTTAGTAAGGCGCTCGAATATCAGCCTGAGGTTGGCGACTCACAACGCATGATGATGAAAGGGAACCTAGTGCAGATGTGGCAGGAGGCGCGTGCGCTTGGCTGCTTCAATGCAGAGAATCAGTTCACAGGTGCCATCACCAAAGGGCCGGATGCCGGTTCCCAAGCGGTCTTTGAATACATTGTGCATTTAGAAATGGCTCCCAGATTCTCACGAGAGATCTCCAATGTGCGACTTGTTGCACCCTCTAAAAGCCGCGCCAAAGGCGGCGCGGATGCCGTTCGTGACAATGCTTTCATGCAGCAGCTACGCGCTGTTGAGAGCGAAATCGAGGGCAGGAATAAGATGAAAAAATTCACCGATCCGCCCGCGACCAATAACCTCGGTGAGACCAAGGAGGTCGTGACCAAGAGGTTCATGGAGGAAATGGCTAAAGCTGGTGACGCCGCCTTAAAACCCCCGCATCTCACTCTCAAAGGCCGCCTCACTGAGCAGCCCAATAAGCGCAACGGTTCTCTGTGGGTCTATTCCGTCGATCTCTTGAACATCTCGCCTCACCCCACCGAGCTCACAGTCCAGTGGTGGCTCCTTGGCTATACAGAAATCAAGCATCTCAACTACCTCATGGCTGCAGGTGCCGAGAAGGTGCAACTCCGTGCCCTCGGTGCCACTCAGTTAAAATTCAAAACCAAAGCTAAAGGCCACTACGACAACCGGGCCGATGATCTCGATGGCCTCGCCCCCAAGGACCCAAGGCGCGGCAAAACCGAAACCAAGTATCGTGGTGCCGTCATTCGCGTCATCCATGGCAAGGATCAAGTCATCGCAACCTGGGCATCCGATGCCAGCATGGCCCACTGTCTTGAAGACGAACCCGATGCCGAATTCGACCTCTACCGCCTGCCCAAGCTCTTCGAGGACGCACCGAAATAGTAGCAACCGTCTTCAAAAAAAGGGTTCTTTTGGCAAAAAGCTGTGATTGTTATCAGGCGGGCATCATGTCTAGCTTGGCGCAATAGAAGAGGATTCGAATGCGGAAGTTGGCGAAGTTGGGCAGCCCGCGAGCATTGGCTTTGAT
>JANOBP010000164.1:0-12313 GCA_031411715.1 Verrucomicrobiaceae bacterium
TGGCTCACATATCGCTGAAGCTCTATGCCGACGTGGCGCAAAAGTTCTGGTATTGGATAATCTCAGTCTCGGCAACCTCTCAAATCTTGATTGGAAACAACCAGGTGATGAACTGGAGTTTGTGGAAGGTGACATTCGAGATGAAACCCTGCTTGGTAAGCTTATGCCGGGCATCGACTGGGTATTTCATGAGGGCGCAATGCCTTCGGTTCCTCGTTCCATTGCGCTTCCAGTTGAGAGCAATGACCATACCCTTAACGGCACGCTTAAGGTTCTGGTGGCAGCGCGTGATGCTAAAGTGAAGCGCCTCGTTTTTGCCTCTTCTTCTTCGATCTACGGCGACTCCGATGCCCCCTCTAAACATGAGAGCATGCCCCCCAATCCACTTTCCCCGTATGCTTTGCAAAAATACGGTGGCGAGAAGTACTGTCAGCTCTTCCATCGGCTATACGGCCTAGAAGCGGTGGCCCTTCGTTATTTCAACGTCTTTGGGCCCCGCCAGGCTTTTGACTCACCCTACTCAGGTGTGATAGCTAAATTCTGTACCTGCATGCTGAAAGGCGAGCGTCCGCAGGTCAATGGTGATGGCCTTCAGGCGCGGGATTTTACTTTCGTCCAAAATGCCGTGTCCGCTAATCTTCTTGCAGCCCAAGCTTCTGCTGGGAATGCCGCCGGAAGAGTTTTTAATACCGCAGCTGGCGACTCCATTTCGTTGCTCGATCTGATCGCTGAATTAAACCGCCTGACAAACCAGAGCTTGGAGCCGGTGTTCAATCCGCCAAGGGTTGGAGATGTTCGCAACTCTAGAGCCGATATTTCGGCCGCACGTGAGAGTCTGGGATACGAAGTCCAAGTTTCGTGGAAAGAAGGTCTCGCACGGACCTTGGAGTTCTACAGGCAAGTTGCCGCAAAGGAGCAAATCTAAGCCACTCAAAGTCAGAACTGGAAATAGATGAATTCACTGGGCTGATCTGACGCAAAGTAAATGATCCCAAGGATCATTGCCAGGCAAACACAAGCTCGTGCAGGCCAAGGAGCATTGGTTAAGGCAAGTATATTTCCCTTGTACTCGACCAATGCTTCGTAAAGCACGAGAGGCAGCGTGAATACAGCAATCATACTGAGTGAATTGGCGGCTAGTGGTGACCAATGCCAATCAACGAAGAGGCGTGTAAGCATTGTCCATGCTTGGTTTATTGATTGGGCGCGGAATAACAACCAACTTAAGCAGATAAGATGGAACGTGACAAGCATCTTGAACGCGACGAGCCAGAACTGAGGTATTACTCTCGTCTGTGATTGCTCTTTGCTGCTTAGCCGATGCATCACAAGCCAGATGCCGTGGAAAGCTCCCCAAGCAACAAACGTCCAACTTGCCCCATGCCAAAGTCCGCCCAGGAGCATCGTGATCATGAGATTCCTGCACGTGCAGGCTGTTCCGCTACGATTCCCACCAAGTGGAATGAACAGATAATCACGCAACCAACTGGAGAGACTGATATGCCAACGTCTCCAGAAATCACCTGGTGACGTGGCAAAATAGGGCTGCTTAAAATTATCCATCAAGTCAAAACCAAGCCACCGCGCAATGCCCTGCGCAATCGTGCTGTAACCGCAAAAGTCGCCGTAAATCTGGAAAGCAAATGCATAGGTGCCCGCGAGCACCTCCCAACCCGACAATTCATTCGCGGGCAGCACGAATATTGAATTGGCTATCAAACCAAGATTGTCAGCAATGACTATTTTGAGGAAAAGACCACGGATGATGAGGTATAGGCCCTCAAGGAAAATCTTGTCATCAATCCGTGAGCGAGGGTGGATCACTTGACCCAGAAGGTGTCCTGGGCGCTCGATAGGGCCTGCCAATAATTGCGGAAAAAATGAGACGTACACCGCATACTCAAACAGTGTCGGCGCGGGTTGGGTCCTTCTTTTGTAAACGTCGATTGTGTAAGCGAGCGACTGAAAGGTGTAGAAAGAGATACCAGCCGGAAGAATGATGTGAGGCACCCACCAAGGGCCGTCGTAACCAAAATAGTGTGCCAATGATCCAATCTGTGTGACAGCAAAGCCGAGGTATTTGAAGACACCTAACAATGAAAGATTGAAAACAAGAGAGACGATCAGCCAGCGCCTCCTCCGAATCGGCTCATCCGAGTGACTGATGCGACGACCCACTTCATAATCGACCGCTGTGGAGAGGGCGATGAGGATTAAAAAACGCCAGTCCCACCAGCCATAGAACACGTATCCGGCGACGAGCAATAGCACATTTTGCCCACGCAACTTGAGCATGGAATACAACGCCCCAACAATGGCGAAAAAAGTCCAAAACGTGAGCGTATGAAATAACATTGAAGGCGCGTGCGTGAGAAGATGCCAGCAAAGTAGGGCTCGCCAACAGAGAATTCTCTTTGCGAATCTTCAGGCAAAGTGCTCCATCGGCATTGACCGAAATGATCCCCAAGAAAGCCATCACATTCTCTGAACCCTCAAATTGGATTCGTGACCATTCCCGGAATGACTTTGATATTTGCGCATTCCCACCTGGTTTTCGTGTTTTGGATGTGGGGTGCGGATACGGTAAGAATCTTGAAACAATAAGACTCAGGGGAATTGAAGGTATGGGCATCGACCCTGACTTGGAAGGTGTGAACTACTGCTCAGCACTTGGGCTCACAGCTCAACATGCATATGCGGAACAGCTTCCTTTTCCCGACGCCTCATTCGAAGGGCTGTTTCTCGACGGGGTTCTGCAGTTTACGGACCCCCAGAGGGCACTAGCAGAAGCACATCGAGTTCTACAAAAAGGTGGTGAGATGCGATTGGCTGTACAAGGAATAGGATATGCCCTTTATGTGATGCAGACCCGTCGAGGAATAGGGCGGCTATTTGGTGTCCGAATGATTCTTAGCACGTTGTGGCATAAGATTACCGGACAACGAATCGGAGATACGGTCTGTTTCTCTCCTAAAAGCATTAAGGAACAATGTGAGAGAAGTGGCTTCCAAGTTGACCTTATAATCGAAGGGAATCGCTATTTTGGACTCCCGGTGTTTGTCTATGCACAGGCACACAGGCAATGATTTTCCTCCTTTCGAAATATCACGGTTGCAGAGTGCAGACCCACGAACTAGGTCGATTCCTCTTATAAAGTAACTGATGTGCGCAATTGCTGGTATTATATCATTCACTGAACCAATCATAGGTTTAGATGAGGCTGTTCGGGCAGCGACTTCAGCCATGAGCCATAGAGGTCCGGGTGGTGATGGATTTTACCATCAGGATAATGTCTGGCTTGGTCACCGTTATCTACCCATCGTCGATCCTCCGCATGGTCGACAGCCGATGCACCGTCCAGGGCACTCCACTATCGTTTTCAACGGTGAAATCTACAATGCCGTTGAACTACGTGAGCAGTTGCAATCCAAAGGATTTGCTTTTGATACGCGCACAGACACAGAGGTCATTTTAGCTGCGTATGAGGCGTGGGGATTGGAATGTCTAAGCAAACTGCGCGGCATGTTTGCGTTTGCATTGGCAGACTGGCGCACTGGCAAGCTTCACTTAGTTCGGGACCCCCTAGGCATCAAGCCTGTGGTGTACTTTCAAAGCCAAGGCATCTTTGCCTTTGCCTCTGAGATCGGCGCTTTGAGAAAGATCCCCCAGGTGCGAGCCACTGACTCAGTGGACACCCTAGCCCTCGATGACTATCTCAGGTTGCTCTACATCCCTTGTCCAAGGACGATCTTCAAACACATCCGAAAACTGCCACCTGCCCACATTTTAACCGTAGATATTAAAACGGGTGAGACGCAAACAAGACGATACTGGCAGCTGGAATATTGTCCCGATGAGAGCCGGAGTGCTGCAGACTGGCAGGAGGCCACAGAGGAAGTCCTGCGCGACAGCATCCGCGCACATCTCGTCGCAGACGTAAAGGTCGGTGCGCTCCTTTCTGGCGGAGTAGACTCCACTCTTGTCGCACGAGAGATGAATCAGCTTGCCGGAGGACGGCTAATGACCTTCACCACCGGGTTTTCTGATCATTCGGGCCGAGATGAGCGTGCGTATGCGCGTCAAGTGGCTGAAATTCTTGGCACAGAGCATGGCGAAACCATGATGGATCCTAGAATCATGAATACGCTACCCGCGGCAGCTCGCGCATGTGGTGAACCATTTGGAGACAGCTCCCTCCTATGTGCCTGGGAGTTATGTCGCTATGCAAAGACTCAGGTGGGTGTCGTTCTCACTGGTGATGGCGGCGATGAATTTTTCGGCGGTTATCCGCTCTACCGTGAGTGGCTGAGACGCAGCCGGTGGAGCACCGGCCCTCATTCTACGTGGAAACGCATGCTTCAACCCATGCTACATCGAATGCGCCCACAGCGATTTCCCCATCTCACAGCGGGCCCAATCCCGGGACCGGAATTATGGTCTGATTGCGTTGAGTACTTTCCGCCAGACATTCGCCGTCGCCTTTGGAGACATGAGCTTTGGAGTAACGAGTTTGCCGCATCCTCACCTGCGGCGATCCGCGAGAGCTTTACCGCCCGCCCAAACGTCCAGGGCATATCAAAAGTTCAGGCCTGCGATATCGATGTTTATCTTCCTGGAGATATTTTGCCAAAAATGGACGTCGCCAGTATGGCGCATGGGCTTGAGGCTCGGACTCCGTTTGTGGATGTGCGCGTTGCCGAATTCGCTGCAACAATTCCGGAACGCATTCTGACGAAAGGTGACCCAACTGATGCCGCGAATTGGAGCGGCAAGGAGCCACTCAAGAAATGGATGGCCAAACACTTACCTGCGAGCCTTGTCGAACGACCCAAGCAAGGTTTCACTGCCCCTCTCCAGCAATGGCTGGTGGACGATGCTGCCACGTGCGATCGCCTACGCTCTGCTTTAGAAAGCAGCGACAGCAAACTGCGTAACTGGTTTGATCCAGAAGAGCTAAAAGCTATTGGCACCTCGTCCCAACTCCACTTGCAGTGGCAGATGCTTTTTCTATCCGTGTGGAGCGACGAGTTGTGTGCCGCCTGAAGGCCTAGCAGACGTCCTGACCTCGCAACGAGCCTTAGCGTGACTTACCTGAACATGTTAAGTTATTAAACACTTTCTAGCCGGCCATCACTCCAGCTGCTCGCAGCACCGTCTCATGTACGGCGATGTCATGAGCCGCATCCCAAGCTAGTTTTTTTTCACCACGCACGATTTTAGCCAGATCGACGAATTCCGCGTCATAACGCCCCTTTGGCACGTCGAGTTGCAAGGATTGCATACCCTTATTGTAACTTCCCCGTGCCTTGCTGAGTGACAAATTCACTTTCCCACTCTCCAGCGGCACGATCTCCATAGTCCCCTCTGTTCCTGTCACATTGAAGCGCCGCCTCGGCCCACCAAATGGGTCAGCGTGATTGCAACGGATCACCGCAGTGGCCTTGGCGTACTGCAACACAGCCATTTGATTATCCTTTACACCGTCAGACTGCGTTGGAGTCGAAAACGACTGCACAGAGGCTGGCTTGCCCATCAACGTCACCACCGCATCCATCACATGGCACGCCAGTTCAAACATACCGCCACCCGCAAGCTGCCCAATGACACCGCGCTGACTTTTATCAGCCAGTTTGCCCATAGCAGCATCGATTTCTGTGATCTCACCGAGCCACCCCTCACGCACCGCATGAAAAAGCAACTCAAACGCCGGATTGTAGCGTAGCATGTAACCCATTTGCACAGTCAGTCCGTTTTTCTCAGCAGCCAATCGCATGGCCTTGAACTCGTCATGTTTTAGCGCGCCAGGTTTGTCCAAATGCAGATGCTTACCCGCATCAATGCAGCGCAGGGCCATATCGCAAGAGGCTTCGACCGTCGTTTCAACCGCCACAGCTTTTAAATCCTGCACGGCAAGCAATTCATCAACCGACATCGACTTTACCCCGTCATACCCCTTACCACCCGCTACGCCAACCACGTCCCAAATGTCAGACAATGACCGCATCGCAGCCATCTTCCCACCAGCATGTGCATGCTCGGTACCAATCTGGCCAATGCGCAGTATTTCACCCGGTTTCGCGGCTAAAGATGCCGTGCTGCAAGCGAGTAGAAAGGAGCGTCGTTTCATGATGTGTCACACCTCGCATGCGGATTGGCACTTGTCACTCGTCCGTGTCGGGGTAGATGCTTGAGCGGTAAATCAACCAGCAGCACGCTCACTCCTTTTCATGGCAACCTCTTTCAAACCCCTTCGTTCCATTCTCATTACCGGAGGCACCGGCTCCTTTGGCAAGGCGCTCGTCGCTCGCTTGGTCAATCACCATCCCGAGTTTGAGCGCATCATCGTCTATTCACGCGATGAATTGAAGCAGTTCGAAATGGCCCAGAAGCTCCCCGACACTCAATACCCGCAGATTCGCTACTTCATCGGCGATGTGCGTGATGCCGCTAGATTCCAGCGTGCGCTGGAGGGCATCGACGTTGTCATCCATGCTGCTGCGCTCAAGCAGGTTCCCACCGCCGAGTACAATCCCTTCGAGTGCATCAAAACCAACGTCCTCGGCGCACAGAACATCATTGAGGCATGTCTCTCTTCCAAGGTGAAGCACGTTGTTGCCCTCTCCACTGACAAAGCCGCAGCGCCCATCAATCTATACGGTGCCACCAAACTCTGCTCGGACAAACTCTTCACCGCCGCCAACAACATTCATGGCACGCAGGACATCCGCTTCTCCGTCGTTCGCTATGGCAACGTCATGGGCAGTCGTGGCTCCGTCATTCCCTTCTTCCTCAACAAGCGTAAGACTGGAGTGCTGCCCATCACCGACCCTGCCATGACGCGCTTCAATATCACGCTCGAAGAAGGTGTCGATCTCGTGCTGCATGCGCTTCGAAACGCCATCGGTGGCGAGATTTTCGTCCCCAAGATCCCCTCCTACCGCATCACGGATGTCGCCAACGCCATCGGTCCAGACTGCGAGCATCCCGTCATCGGCATCCGCCCTGGCGAGAAGATCCACGAGGAAATGATCACTGAGACCGATTCCTACCAAACCATCGAGAACGAGAATAGCTACGTTATCGTCCCTATGCTCTTCGGCTACTCGGCCAATGAAATGCTTGAAAAGTATTCGGCACATCACGCCGCCAACTTGGTGCCAGAAGGCTTCCGCTACAGCTCCGGCAAGAACACCCAATGGCTCACTGTCCCTGAACTGCGAAAGCTCATCCGCGAGCACTGTGATTCGAGCTTTGATCTGACCTGAGTGAACCAACCCACGCCCATACCCTACGGCAAGCAGTTCATCGACGATGATGACATCGCGGCCGTCGTTGCGACGCTGAAATCTGACTTTATCACGCAAGGGCCAGCCGTAACGCGTTTCGAGCAGGCTATGGCAGCTTACACAGGGGCCAAGCACGCCCTGGCTGTTAGCAATGCCACCGCCGCACTCCACATCGGTGCACTAGCGCTCGACCTCGGACCTGGTGACCGGTTGTGGACCTCACCAAACACATTTGTAGCCTCTGCGAACTGCGGCCTCTACTGCGGAGCCACCGTCGATTTTGTTGATATCGATCCGCGCACCTACAACATGAGCGTGACCGCTTTGCAGGCCAAGCTCGAAGCAGCAGCGAAAAATGGCACGCTGCCTAAAATCATCGTCCCAGTCGATTTCGCCGGCCAAAGTTGCGAAATGGCCGCTATCCGTGCCCTAGCTGCTCAGTATGGCTGCAAAGTCATGGAGGATGCTTCCCATGCCGTCGGTGGCGAGTATCGAGGCCAAAACATCGGTTCATGCTCGCATGCCGACCTCACGATCTTCAGCTTTCATCCCGTCAAAATCATGACCACCGGCGAAGGCGGCATGATTTTGACCAACGACGACGATCTGTATCAAAAACTGCTTCGTCTACGCTCACACGGCATCACTCGCGATCCTCGCTTCACGCAAAACACGCCCGATGGCCCGTGGAGTTATGAGCAGATGGACCTCGGTTTTAATTACCGCCTCACCGACCTCCAGGCAGCACTCGGTGCAAGCCAACTCAAAAAGCTAACGCAGTTTTTGCATCGTCGCCGTGCCCTGGCAGCGCGTTATGATGAAAAGCTCAACTCGTTGCCACTCACTCGGCCTTGGCAACATCCAGACTCACTTTCAGCCTGGCATTTGTATGCCATTCAAGTGCCGCCAGAGCAGCGTCTTGCTATTTATGAGCGCCTCAAAGCAGCAGGCATCCACGCGCAGATCCACTACATCCCGGTACACATACAGCCGTATTATCGTGGTCTCGGTTTTAAGCCGGGAGACTTCCCCCTCGCCGAAAGCTACTACGCCAGCGCCCTGAGCCTACCGATGTATTTCAGTCTGACCGATGCAGAACAGGAGCGCGTCATCGAAGTCCTCCAGACCTTGACGTCATGAAACTTGCCCTCGGCACCGTTCAGCTCGGTATTCCATACGGCATCTCCAATCAATCCGGCATGCCGGACGACAAAGCCGCCGCCGAGATCCTTACCGCCGCGCAGGACTGTGGTTATGAGTGGTTGGACACTGCTGCCGCTTATGGCCAGAGTGAGGCCGTGCTTGGGCGACTGCTACCACCCTCATACTCAGTAAGCATTGCCACCAAGTTTGTTCTTCAAGACTCGCTTTCACCACAGCATCAACTCATCGCAGCTCTGCAGCGGCTTGATCGGCCGCGTGTGCAATCCTTGCTTCTACATCAAGAAAGTGACTTGGATCATATCCGCTTCACTGATTTCAAGGCCCTCCCCTCGACTGGCTTGGTTAATCGTGTTGGCGTTTCATGCTACGAGGCAAAGCGTGCATTGCAGGGTATCGATGCTGGTCTTCAGTGCCTGCAAGTGCCGTGCAATCTCTTTGATACCAGCAGCATCGATGCGGGTGTGTTTCAACGAGCGCTTGAGCAAGATGTGCTCGTGTTTGTGCGCTCCATTTTTCTTCAAGGGCTGTTCTTCCTCGCGCCAGACCATCCACGTGCGCTGCTCATCCCTGGAGCCACGGAAGCACTACGATTTCTGCATGACTTCTGTGAGCGCCACGCCATCTCCCCAGCCGAACTTGCGCTCTCCTTTGGTGCCAGTTTAGATAACTCCGTGACCATTCTTGGAGCAGACCAGGCATCACAAGTGCGTGCCAATGCGCTCCTCGCGGAAAAAGCCGACGCTCATCGCGATCTCGTTGCTCAGTGGCTGCACGAGCGTCCGGCCATCGCACCGTCGGTTATTCATCCAGGCAAGTGGCCTCCTGCGTCATGATCTTGTATGGCACACTCGGTATTCGTGCCGATGCAAGTGGGCAAATCGGCCTCGGACACGTCATGCGGTGCATCGCCCTCGCGCAGGCTTGGCGGGCATATGGTGGGAAAGTCGTTTTGTTTTCAGACAACCTTCCCGATGCCCTGCTTCAACGTTGCATCGCTGAAAATATCGAGGTTCGCGGAGAAGTATTCGTTACAGACTTTCTTGTAGTCGATGGCTATCACTTCACGCCCGCATATCTCGCCGCGCTCAAGCAAAGCGGCCAAAAGTTGCTCGTGGTCGATGATCTGGCCGATTCCGATCTCTCTGCCGCCGATCTCATCCTCAATCACAATCCATATGCCGATGCGGTGATGTATCCAAGCCTGACAGCGCTGACCGGGGCGCGCTACACGCTCTTGCGGCGAGAATTCCAACATGCGCGATCAGCCCATGTCTTTGCACATAGGATCCTGCTTACCATGGGCGGCGCCGATCCAGACAACCAGACGCTCGCGATCATGCAGCGCCTGCAAAACCTGCGCACAGCGCGCTTGAATATTCAGATCATCGTCGGTGCGGCCAATCCTCACCTTGCCTCCCTTCAGCAGGCCCTGCCCGCATTGTGCCACCATCATGATGCCACTTTGCATTGCAATCCGAGCGACCTGCCTCAGCTCATGGCCACATGTGATCTCGCCATCACCGCTGCAGGCAGCACATGCTGGGAGTTGGCCAGTTTGGGTGTGCCCATGCTCTTCGTTGTAACCGCTGCGAATCAGCAAGGCGTCGCCAAATTCCTACTCGAGCAACAAGCGGCCTTGCCGTTCGATGAGACCGCGCTTCAGCAACTACTTACGGATGAAACCGCGCGTAGTAAGCTCGCCGCCACTAGCCAGAAACTGATCGACGGTCGCGGTGCAGATCGCGTGGCCATAAGGATCGCCTGTTTTCCACTCTCGCTACGCCGTGCGACGCTGGCGGATGCCAAAACACTCCATGCATGGGCCAATGATCCGCAAACTCGCCAAGCATCCTTTCAGCCCGCGTCCATTCCATGGGAAACGCACATCGCCTGGTTGGAACGCCGCCTTGCCGACTCAAACTGCGCTTTCTTCATCGCCGAAGCTCACTCACAGCCAGTGGGAACAATCCGCTTTGAACGAGACTCTGAAAATTGTGGTGAAATTTCGCTCTCCATTGCACCTGAAGCACGTGGAGGCGGCCTTGCGGCCAAATTGATCGCTCTCGGCATTCATACCGTGCTTGATGAGGGCTTTTGCCAAATCGCCCGCGGCTGGGTGAAGGCTGAAAACACGGCCTCCTTGCGTGCCTTTCGACGCGCAGGATGTACCGAAGGACGCCATGAACCCCACCTAGGAGTAGAGTCCGTTGAATTCACTGCGGCACTCGATACTCTTAGCCACTCATTAGAATGAACATCGGCACGCACATCATTGGCCAAGGCCATCCTTGTTACATCATCGCTGAATTGTCCGCTAACCACGCGGGGGACTTTGAAGTCGCTGCGGCGACGATTCGGGCCATGCACGCCTCTGGAGCGGATGCGGTGAAACTGCAAACCTACACCGCCGACACACTAACGATCGCCTGTGACAAGCCGCCCTTCCAAATCAGTGGCGGAACCCTTTGGGATGGACGCACGCTGCATGAACTGTATCAAGAGGCCTATATGCCATGGGACTGGCAACCGAAGCTTCAGGCGATAGCTGCAGAGCTTGGGATTGATTTCTTTTCCACGCCCTTCGATGACAGCGCGGTGGACTTTTTGGAGCAACTCAACGTGCCAGCGCATAAGATCGCCTCGTTTGAGATGACGGATCACGGCCTGCTGCGCAAAGTCGCCGCTACTGGCAAGCCAGTCATCATGTCCACAGGAATGGCCTCGCTGGCTGAGATCGAGGAATCACTCGCTGTGCTGCGTGCGGCTCACAGCGGCCCCATCGCACTGCTGAAATGCACCAGCGCTTATCCCGCTGATCCTTCTGAGATGAATCTGCTCACCATTCAGGATATGCAGCGCCGCTTTGGAGTGCCCATCGGCCTCAGCGACCACACCATGGGTCATACCGTGCCCACCGCCGCTGTCGCGCTCGGTGCCTGCATCGTGGAAAAGCATTTCATTCTCGATCGCAATCAAGGCGGACCTGATTCCAGCTTCAGCATGGAGCCACAGGAGTTTCGCACCATGGTCGATGCCATTCGCATTACCGAGCAGGCCTTGGGAAAAGCTGACAACTATGTGATTTCGGAAAAAGAGGCCAAAAGCAAGGCCTTCCGCCGCTCACTCTTTGCCGTGGCTGACATCCGCTCAGGCGAGCCCTTCACCGCCGCCAATGTGCGCAGCATCCGCCCTGGCCACGGCCTGCAACCGAGTATGCTTGGCCATGTGTTGACGACTAAGGCCGCTTGTGACATTGAGCGCGGCACGCCGCTAACAATGGAAATGCTTACTTGATGGCATTTCCACGGCATCTACCTTCTCTTACAAAAATTTAATTATGTCCCTCTATCGCTGCACCAAGTGTGTACTCCCAGAAACTCACGAAACCATCGTCTTTGACGACAAGGGTGTGTGCAACGTTTGCCGCCAGCAGGAATTCAAGCAGGACAAAATCGATTGGACCGTCAAGCAAAAGGAACTCGACGAGTTGATCGAAACATATCGTGGCAAAGGAGACTACGACTGTCTTGTGCCCTTCAGTGGCGGCAAGGACAGCACTTGGACCCTGCATTATCTGGTGAAGCGCTACGGCATCAAACCGCTCGTCGTGCGCTTCGATCACGGCTTCCTGCGGCCAAATCTCGAAGAAAACACCAAGAATGTCCTGCGCACACTCGGCTGTGACTTCCACCATTTTACACCCAACTGGAAAGTCGTGCGCAAGCTCATGCTCCAGGCCTACGAGCTCGCCGCCGATGCCTTCACTTCCACCGCAGCGGAAAGAGAGGCAGAGCCAGAATCCTTCTGGATCAAGCGCATAGCTGATCCCTCGGGCATAAGCGCAGCCTTTGGAGCCTTCGACG
>JANOBP010000165.1:0-10296 GCA_031411715.1 Verrucomicrobiaceae bacterium
TACATCCACTATGCAGCCGGCCCTGAGAAGAGCAGCGTCGTCAGCACCCGCTTCAAGCTCAGCGAAACCGATGCTTTGGCAAACCAGCGCTAGGCATGTGCCCGACGATGTCTTCGCCAAGGCCAGGAGCCTGGCAAGCCAGACGAATGGCAGCCACCAAAGCCTAGTAACCTCGGCTGGAGGGGGCTGAGCCATGCTGAAATCAAGGAACAGGCGCAGTTCATCACTGCGGAAACGATGCACAGGACCAAGCGAGATCAGCCCAGAAGCCTCCGCCTGCTTAACAGCCCTCTTGGCAAAGAGCTAGTTCCGGCATAGTCTGTGACCTGCATGGTATCTATTTTCCATGATTTCGAGTTTGTTTAACCCGAAGGCGATTTGTTTTTTGATAGGTCGGGGGCACTGAAGCGCCGCCTCCGCACTTTGTTCCCAGGGCTCGTTTCAAAAGAAACAGACATCAACCAGAGGCAAGCGTGGAGGAAGCGATTGAATATCTCAATATTAAAAGTCGTGATCTCGACACCACAGGAAAGGAGACAGGCCAGTTGGGGGTTGCTATTGAGCTTGATTCGACCCTCACTCCTGCATCCGCTGCCTTGTCACTCGAGCGTCGGGACATTCCGATGTTGGAAACGCTATGGTCGTTTCAAAGACAGCAACTGCTACTGTCGCAAAGAGTTCGCTGCCTTGAGCATGAGAAGTGACGCTAAGGCTCAAGTCGGCTTATTCGACTGACAAGGCACTGCGGCAACATTTTCGTCACAGCTCTATCGATTCATTAAAAAGTCCACCCTGCTGCTTGCAACAGCGTCAGTGGCCTCTATTTTAGTCACCCTAACTCACTGCCTCATGGTGTAATGGTAACACAGCAGATTCTGAATCTGTTATTCAAGGTTCGAATCCTTGTGAGGCAACCACTATGTTCTCGGGGGAATATACTGAATCTTGGCGGGCAATGTGACAACCGCTCAAATATAGTTTTAGACGTGAAGGACAGATAAATACGGATCATCTAGCAGTAAGCAAAACGGGCTGCGCAAAAGCGCAGCCCGTTATATAGCCACAATGGCTGGAAAGATACTTTACGCGCGCTTTTGAGCAGCGGCGAGGACGACGGCGTCGAGACGGGCCAAGCGATGGGCGCTGGAGGCGTTTTCGATGCCTTCAAGACCGCGATAGGTTTTGCCGATCTTCTGCACAAGGCCGCTGTGCGTGAGTTTGAGGATTTTCTCGTAGCAGCGAAGGCGTAGCATTTCTTCGCCGCCGCTGACGGCATTCTTGAGCTTCAGACCTTCAAAGACTCGGGTGAAGAGCGCTTTGAACTCGAAGGTTTCTCCTTGGGAGAGCACGGCGACGAGTTCGTCTGTAACGTGGTCAACGACCCGGCGTGAGAATGGCGCTTTTTTGACAACTGGTTTTGTAGTGGTGACCATCCTACCCCTTACCACAGAGTTTCGCGTCTGTCACAGAAAGCATTGCCAAAAGTGATTTAAATTACATCTGAAGCCCTGTTTTAGGCCCGATCAAGGCATTTTTGGCCTGTCGGGTGAGGCGTTTGAAGGCGAATTCGGCCTTCAGAGCAGCGGAATGGCTGCGCTGAGGCCAGGAGCGGAGGAGTTTCAGCGGCCCCCGACCACGGGTGTAGCGCGCTCCCTTGCCGGCATCGTGCTGGGCGATTCGACGCGGCAGATCATTGGTGATACCACAATATAGGGTGCCGTCCTGGCACAAGAGGACGTAGAGACGCCACTTCTTGACGGGCTTGGCTTTGGTGGCTGCTTTTTTCTTCCTGGGCACCGCTCATCTTAGCCAAGTTTGGCCGAAATCAAAAGAGCTCGCTGATCGTCGTGCCATCCGTCAGGGCGACAGGGCGGCCATCGGCGGAGTGGTATTCGATTTCTCGGTAATCGTAACCGAGAGCCGCATAGATACTGGCATGAATGTCCGCCGGCGCGATGGGCCGGTCTTTCGGGTAGGCTCCCGTGGCGTCACTACTACCGATAACCTGTCCTCCGCGCACACCGCCGCCGGCCAGGAGCACGCTATAGCACCCCGGCCAGTGGTCACGGCCTGCATCGTTATTGATCTTTGGCGTGCGGCCAAATTCCCCCATCCAGACGACCAGCGTGCTTTCGAGCAGTCCGCGTTCTTCGAGGTCGTCGAGAAGCGCGGCATAAGCCTGCTCCATGGGCGGCACGAGGCGGTTCTTGAGGCCATTGAAGTTGTCCTTGTGCGTATCCCAAGTGATCGATGGGCCGTTCACCGTTGTGACAAAGCGCGTGCCTGCTTCAACCAAACGCCGCGCCAGCAGATGCGATTGTCCCCAGCTATGCCTGCCGTAACGCTCACGCACTTTGTCGGACTCTTTGGTAAGATCGAAAGCATCAGCCGCCTTGCCGGATTGCAGCATCGCGCTGGCCTGTGCATTAAAGACATCCATCTGCGCCACTTGGGCCGAAGCAATCGGCCGAGAGGCTGCGCTCATGTGATTGAGCAGCGCCAGTCGCTCCTGGAAACGTGCCGGAGTCAGGCTGGCATCGAGCCCCATGTTCTTGACGCGGAAGGTGGCCGCGTTTGGGTCGTCATCGAGCACGAAAGGATCGTAGCGATTGCCAAGACAACCTCCGAACTGCCCTGGCGTGAGATAGACCTTGCTGTCGCAGTGCGGAAAGGGCGTGATCACATAAGGCGGCACGCCTTGGCTGAATCCATCCTGTTGTGCCAGCCAGCCGCATAGCGTGCCCACTCCAGGCAGATCCGTCGGACTCGGCGTGATGAGCGTGCTGTCCACACGGTAAGGCCTTCCTGTTGTGGCCCAATGCATGCCACCATTATGACTGCTGTGTCCGTGATGCACGGAGCGTATCAGCGCCAGCTTATCCATGCGCTTGGCCATCTGTGGCAGCAGTTCCGTGATGTGGATGCCCGGCACATTCGTTTTGATCGTTTTGAACTCTCCGCGAATCTCCGAAGGCGCATCCGGCTTTGGGTCCCAAAGGTCGATGTGGCTCGGTGCACCACCATTGAAGATCAAAATGACCGACTTGGCCTTCCCAAGTCCGATGCCGGGCTTCATCGTGGGCGCTCCGAGTGCCGCGAGTCGATTGAAGCCCATGCCCAACATGCCCATGCCGCCTGCATGAAGAACGCTGCGCCTTGTTAGGCGAATCTGGGGGATTGGAGTGCTCACAACACCCAAATTACGGGCGTTCTCGTCTTTTCCTTGCGGATACGATTCAAGGGACTATTTCGCCCGAACCAGCATAGAGCCAGACATGGACGCGCTGATTGCGAACGAAGGCGCGGGCGGATGATTTCTCATTTCCGAATACGGTATCCACTTTGAAATCGATCAGGATCGTCCAATAAACAAAAGTGCTCTTGCCATTGGAGTAACGAGCCGCCGACTCCTTTTCCGGCTCGCAATACTTCAGGATGTTCTTGGGTTTAATTTCGGTGACCTGAGCTCGTTTGATACTCTCAAGTATGCAGTCATAACCTCCTTGCTTGTTCCGTTCTGGTTTTGGCCCAGGATCATTTGGGACACCCGTTGGAAGGATGACTTCATCATCTGCGGCGCAAGAGCCCGCGCAGGTAAGAGCAAGTCCAAGAATGAAAGAATGGCGTTTCATGATGACCAAACGAGCCTGATGCAACTCATGTTAGAATAAATGAGATTGATAGGCGGTGTGACTCATCCCTTTGCGCCACGCAGCTTGAAATACCGGAAGATGCGTGACATCCTCGCTCCAATGCTCACCACCTTAGCTGACCTCACGGCACGCAAGCTTAGCGGCCCATCGCTGGCTGTTCTCACGGCTTACGACTACCCCACCGCACGTTTGCTTGATGAAGCTGGCATCGACCTCCTTCTGGTTGGCGACTCTCTCGGCATGGTCGTCCACGGCCTGCCAGACACCACCGGCGTTACCATGGACATGATGCTCATGCACACCGCTGCCGTCTGCCGCGCCGTCAAACGCGCCCCCGTTATCGCCGACATGCCATTTGGCAGTTACACGACACCTGCGGCGGCCGTCGAAAATGCGCGCCGCCTTATGGGCTGCGGTGCCGCCGCCGTGAAGCTCGAAGGAGGCGTTTCCATGCTCCCCCAAGTCCGCGCCATCATCGCTGCGGGCATCCCATTTGTCGGCCACATCGGCATGCTGCCGCAGAGCGTCAAAGAGGAAGGTGGCTACAAGAAAAAAGGCAAAACTGCCGATCAAATCACGGCGCTCATCGCCGATGCACACGCGCTCGATGACGCAGGGGCACTGGCCATCGTCCTTGAAAGCATCGTCCCCACCGTTACGGCACAAATCACCGCCTTCATCTCCGCCAGCACGATCGGCATCGGTTCAGGCGCAGACACAGACGGCCAAGTCCTCGTCACACACGACCTGCTCGGAGCTTACCCTTGGTTTCGCCCCCCTTTCGCCAAACCCCACGCCGACCTCGCTGCGGAAACGTTGCGTGCGGCGCGAGAATACATCGCGGAAGTCCAAGCAAGCGGCCGCTAAATTGATGGGCGGCATGTCTGTGCGGTAGTGCTATTTGGTCGCTTTGGGCCTACCTCCAAAATAGGGATAGCTGTCCCAGACATTCGTTTTTGGATCGATTCGCGGGTCTTTCGTGTCACGCATCCATTGGTCGATGCGGGCACCGAGTTTGGCTTTGGTTTCAGCGTGCGTGGCATCCGTGGCTAGGTTGCGAATTTGATCTGGATCGGTGCGCAGATCGTAGAGTTCTTCGGCTGGGCGTTTGGCGAAGTTGATGTCGAAGAAGGGCCGCATGGCCGGATCGTCGCGGTTTTGGAGGATGAGTTCCTTGGTGATGGTGGGATCGACGTCGCCGAAGGGGCCGACGGCGAAGTGCAGCTCGGGATCGCCTGCAGGCCAGCGCTCGGGGCGGAGATTGCGGATGTAGAGGAAGTCGGCGGTGCGGATGGCGCGGCAGGGATAGCTGAGGTCTCCCTTGCGCACATTGGCGTGGCGCTCTCGCTCAAGGAAGACGTGGTCACGATCTGCACCATCGCTTTGACCCTTGAGGACATCGACAAAGCTGCGCGCGGTCATCTCTGGCCATGGCTTCACGTTGGCGAGTTCGAGGAATGTCGGCGCGAGGTCAGTGAGGCTGATGAAGGCGCTGCTGCGGCTGCCCGCGGCCACTTTTCCGGGCCAGCGGATGGCCAGTGGCACATGCGAGCCACTGTCATGACAATTGGCCAGACCGCGCGGCATCTGCCAGCCGTTGTCACTGGTGTAGATGATGACGGTGTTGTCGAGTTGGCCCATTTTCTCCACTTCAGCGATGGCTTCGCCAAAGGCGCTGTCCATCTGCTGCACGGCGCCAAGGTAGCTGGCGATCTCCCGACGCACCACGGGTGTGTCGGGCAGGTAGGCAGGCACGCGCACCTTGGCCGGATCAATGCCAAGCGCCAGGCCATCGATCTTTTTGAAGCTATGCAGCGCCGTGTGCGTGGAGCCGAGCCAGAAGAAGAAAGGTTGATCGTCCTTTCGCTCAGCGAGGAATGCGGTGAAGTCTTTGAACTCCTTGCCTGCTGGATTCAGCGTGCGCCCGTAGTCTTTGAAGTTGCCGGGTGACCAGCCTTTGCCGGTGTAGCCCGTGTGGTAGCCGCTTTCGCTGAGCGCATCGGTAAAGACGCGGAATTTTCCGGGGAATGGACTCCACAAGCTGGCCGCATCTTCAAGCTGATGCGCCGCGCGACCCGTGACGATGCATGATCGCGTGGGGGAGCAAGAAGGCACCGGACAAAAGGCATTTGTGAAGCGCATGCCTTCCTGCGCCATGCGGTCAAACACCGGCGTGCGCACTGCCGGATCACCATTGGCACCCGCGTGTTCGTAAAGCCAGTTGTCACCGATGAGGAGGAGGATGTTAGGCCTCGGTGAGGCCAGTAACGTGGTGCTGAGCAACAGTAGAGTCAGAAGTGTGCGCATGATTTCAAGTCGCTGCTCGCGTCGTTGTTTTGTCGTCTACTGTTCACTATTTCGAACGCGCTCGCTGGTAGAGGTGTAAGTGCACTTGAGATGAAGAAATGGCTCATTTCAGGATTCATGGTGCCAGTCTTCCTATTGTGCTCAATGCGGCTAAAGACAGGACAAAAGCGATGCTTTGAGTGTGAGCACAATCGGAGGGCTACTGACTCGCAGCAGGGCCACGGCGCATGTCGATGAATGATCCGGGTGAGATCTGTCCGCGAAAATGATCCTGCCCGACCATCATCAGGGATTCGGTGCCGTAGGCGTCCCATCGCAAAACCAAGAGAGGTGTTCCCTCATCGGCAGTAAGTACCCAGCGCCCCGTTGTCCCCGCATCCTTGGTGACCATGGTGCCGTCCTTTCGGAAAGATATTACATCAGCCCACACTGGATGCGTGACCTTCCAGTCGCCGACGATGCTCCATCGTGGATAGATGTCTTTCTCAGACTGCACGGACTCTGTGGTGACCGAAACGGGCGGCTGTTCGGCAAAGGTGCAGAGCCAAGTCGTGCCGAGGGCAAGTGCAAGAATGGCGGTTTTCATGATGTCATTCATTATCATCTCTCCGACTAAATGACGAGAAAAGAAGCAAGGCGATGGACACAGCCCATAACCAGAACCAAACAATTCCACCAAAGAACAAAAGTAGTAGGTTAATCGCCAGTCCCACTAGACCGAGAACCAATCGCTGCCTTCCTGTTGTCTCCGTGAACCATTCCAACATACCGGTTACTGGCTGAGCAACATTTCTTGATATTGAGGTTAGGCTGCGTGCAGACGCTACGCCCTCCTCCAGCGCTGGAAGGCCTCAATGGCTTCGTATTCGGCGAGGCCGAGGGCGTCGTAGTGGCGGGCGTTGTCGCGGTTGGTTTCGGGGGCTTCTTTTTCGAGGGAGCTGAGGGCGCTGTAACGTGAGAGGGCGTTGGTTTTGCGCTCGATCTGCAAGGGGCTCATGGGGACGGCCATGTCGATCTCGTGGGGTTCGAGGGCGCGCTCTTTGCCACGGTAGAGCCAGAGACTGCATGAGCCGGCGAATTCCTCGCCTGCGCAGGCTTGTAGGGCAGACTGTAAGAGGCGGAAACAGATGCCGGAGACGCTGGAGGGATCTGCGGCGTCGCCGGTGATGTAGATTTGATGCGGCTTGTGCTCGTGGAGCATTTTTTTCAAGACGTCGATGTCGGCTTGGGTGCTCTTAAAGCGGCGGTAGCGGCCTTGCTCGTAGAAGGGCAGGTCGGCGAAGATGACGCGGTCGTTGACGACTCCAATCGTGTGCGCGGCATCCCGTAGCTCACCACGGAGGATGAGGGCTTTGAGCTGGCGGATGAGCGGTGGGTCTTCGCCGAACTCGCCTTTGGCTTCGAGCAGGGCGAGCGCTTCTTTGGCATAGCTGACCTGCTGCTGCCAGGCGGCGGGCTTGTCGGCGTTGCTGGCGAGTTGGAGAAGTGTGCTGGCGAACTTATCGGCCTCGCTATCCGGCACGCGGAGGTTTCCTGAGGTGAGGGAGATGAGCCAGACGTCGTGGCCTTGCTCGATGAGGCGATCCATGGTGCCGCCCATGCCGGTGATGGCGTCCTGCGGCTCTGGGCTGAAGACGAGGCAGCGCTTGGGGTAAGGGCGTGCGCGCTCGGGGCGGTAGGTGTCGTCTTCATCGGGCTTGCCGCCGGGCCAGCCGGTGATGGTGTGCTGGAGCTGGTTGAAGATGCGGATGTTGAGCTGGTAGGCGGGGCCTTGCTCGGAGAGCAGGTCGGAGAGGCCGTGCTCGTTGTAGTGCTCGTCGATGAGCTTCAAAACGGGGCGCTTGGTTTTGAAGGCCTGCCAGACCATGGCACGGCGTGTTTCACGCGGGGTCCATGAGACAGGGCCGACGAGCCAGGGGAGCTTGATGCGTGTGAGCTCACGTGAGGCTCCATGGTCGATGAAGAAGCGCGCATCGGCGTGGTCTTGCAGGAATGACGCGGAGACGGCCTCGGTCATGGGGCCTTCGACGGCTTTGGCCACGACACCGGCTTTGTTTTCGCCCCAGGCCATGAGGACGAGCTTCTTCGCACGCAGAATGCTGCCGACGCCCATGGTGATGGCAAAGTGCGGCACGTTTTGCTCGCCACGGAAGTCACTGGCGGCATCCTGACGCGTCACGCGGTCTAGGGTGATGCGACGGGTGAGGGAATCGCGGCTGGAACCGGGCTCATTGAAACCGATGTGGCCCGTGCGGCCAATGCCGAGGATCTGGATGTCGATGCCGCCGAGCGCGTCGATCTTGTCTTCATACTGACGGCAGTGGGTGAAGACCTGATCACTGGTGACGGTGCCGCTGGGGATGTTGATGTTCTCCTTGGGGATGTCGATGTGGTCAAAGAGCTGCTCGGCCATGAAGTTGGAGTAGCTTTCCGGGTGATCTGGCCCGAGGCCAAAGTACTCGTCGAGATTGAAGGTGACGACGTTTTTAAAGCTGAGGCCTTCTTCTTTGTGCATGCGGATCAGCTCGCGATAAAACGGCACCGGTGTCGATCCCGTGGCCATGCCGAGCACGGTGGGCTTGCCTGCTTGGTTGCGGCTGAGGATGAGGTCCTTCACTTCGAGGGCCAGTGCTTTGGCAGCAGCGGCTGAGTCAGTGAAGATCTGCGTGGGGACTTTCTCAAAGGCTTCGGCGGCGGAGCGTGTGGACATGGCTGATGGGAAGGGAGGTTGGGGAATCAGTTTTCAAGAGGATGCCAAGCAGGTCAACCGAGCAGGCTCACTTGGTAGCTGGAATTTCAAAGCGCAAAGTCGTGTCGCGTGGTTTGGGTGTTGGCGCTGAGACATCGGTTTCAAAGGGCCTGAGCAAGTTGTTGCCCGCGAGGTCTTCGAGCAGGGGATCGATCGTGATGGTGTGCGCGCCGGGCTGCCAGGGTTGCTTTGGGGTGAAGCGCCATAGCAGCCGATGAAGCTGAAAAATCTCGGTCGTGGCGGTGCCGTTGACGTTTTGGAGCTGGATGGCCCGCTGGAAGATTTGCGGCTCGAAAAGCTCATCGGTGATGAGATCGAGCGGCTGAAGCGTGTTGGCTTTAGGAATGCTGAGTTTCCATTTCGAGGGATTTGGCTGCTCGTGGTCGGCGGCTTGCGGTTGGAGCACAAAGGCGCCTTCTTTGCCGAGCGGCACACCATCCGCCGAGCGCCATTGGCCGGAGATTAGCAGCGTCACACGCTCTCCAGCGGTCAAAACAGGGCCTTCATCGATGTTGAGGTTCACACCGGTCTTTTGTCGCCCTGGATGGAACATGAGCGTGAGGCGTTTGCCGTCGGGAGACCAGAGTTCTGTCTCGCGAAAGGCTCCGGTGACTTCCTGGCCATCTCTTCGCTGAAGCGAGACATGGCGGAGGAAATCGCCGTGCTCCATAGGGCGATCAAAGTCGAGGTAGAGCTTGAGCGTGTTCGCTGGAATCTCGCTCACGGCAGGAGAGATGCGCACCGTCGGAGGGATCGAAGCCTTTTTGTCGAAAACCGTTTCGATTTTGGTTTTGGTGCCGTCACGCATAGTGATCTCGATGCGGTAGGTTTGGCCCTGAATGAAAGGGGCGGTGGGAACAAAGCTATGATGCACGCCCATGAGCTTCAAATACTCGCCGAACACAGGCTGCTCTGAGTCTTTGGCAAAGACTTGGATGTTCTCTGGGGTCAACTCGCTAGATGAAATGAGAAGTGCTTTCTCATCCATTTGCAGGTTCATTTTTGCCTCCTTAAAGTCGGCACCATTTAGCGATGCGGTGATGAAACCAACCGCTGACAAGACGCTAATAAGACGCTGATAAAGGCCTTTCATGATTAGCGTCAAATCAGCGTCTTATTAGCGGTTAAAATCCGTCAGCTCACGGCAACGCAGCGACTTCGAGGCTCAGGGTGCCTTCGGTGTCGCGGATGAGGATGGCTTGGGTGTTGCTGATTTTATCCACCTGCACGGCACCGAAGAGCGCGTCGATGATTTCGATGCCTTCAGGGCCTTTGCTTTGTTTTTCATCGCGACGGACGGCATTTTCGTTGGTCTCGGTGGCGTTGAGGTGATCCATGCTGATGCGTGCGCCCCACATCTTGCTTGGGCCGAAGGCGTTGGGCTTGAAACGCTGTGTGTGGACGACGAGCCACTCTTTACCGCTCTTGTCGCTGTAGCTGAAGAGATCGAGCGGGCGGTTGCCACTGCCGAGTTCCACCACGCTCACGCCCTTCACCTGCGCACCGCTCTTCAAATCATCGAGCGGGAACTTGGCGACGGGTGTGCACGCGAAAGCTCCGACGATGTAGTGTTTCCCGCCTTCCTCG
>JANOBP010000166.1:0-4265 GCA_031411715.1 Verrucomicrobiaceae bacterium
GGAATCGATCACGCCAGACCAAAATACGACGGGCGGTTCACGACGACGCTTGAAGGGATTGAGGTGCAGCTTCGGCGGATCGTCTTCGTCACCACCAAAGGCACTGGATTTCGAAATGAAGCGAAACTCCGGCATGATGAGGTCGAGAAGCTGTGCGGTTTCGACTTCGAGCGCGCGCTTGCGGAAGAAATACGGCAGCGGCTCCGGCAGCTTGTAGCGTGTGATTTGGTGGATGCCTTCATCCACGGCATACACGACGATGCGCGATGCTTCTGCGCTGCGATGACCAATTTTCAGCACCTCGCCCGGCTTCACGATCTTCGGCGCATCGAGTTCCACCATCATGCGGCGGCGGTCGGGATTCGCGGTGAATGGCGCGACGGCGTAACTCAGCGGACTGATAAAAACCTCCGGCGAATCCAGCGCGCGCACGAAAGCGGTATTCACATAGGCCGTGCCTTCCTGACCCGGTGGCAGCGTGATGTGCTGCACGCTGCTGGTGGTGGTGCTGGTGAACCACTGCCAGGCCAGCACCTTCTCGCGTTCGATGGTGATGAGGCCCGCGCCGGTGTAGGGAGCCTTCAAACTCAGTTCGATGCTCTCACCGTCGTTCCAGGTGTCGCGGGCGAGTTTCATTTCGAGCTCAGCCTCGCGTTCCAGGCTGCGATCCGCCTCGCCTTTGCCCACCACGCTGAAGGGGCAGGCACACACGACGCGGTTCTCGCCATCGCGCACTTCCAGACGGAACTCGCCTGCGTCCTTCGTCGGCAACGCAAAGTCAGCACCGGCCTCGGCGAGCGTCAGCGGGCCTTCAGAAGCGGTTTCCTCGCGTGCGGTCGAGACATAGGCGTAGCTGCCGCTTTCCTGCTTCGTGAGCACCGACACATGACGGATGCGAATGACGCGCCAACTCACTTGCGAAACCGCCACTGGCTTCAATGCCATATCGACGGCCAACAGCTTCACATTGCGCGCCGTGTCTTTGCCGATGTAACCGAGATCGCCATCGGCTTTGTAGCCCACGACATTCGCAAACGGCGAAACCAACGCCGACAAACCACCGCGCACGCTGCGACCGCCATCGGCTTCAAAGGCCTCGACGAGCAAGTTCATGCGGAAGCAGGTGTTCCCGAAGCGTTCGAGGTTCAAATCGACCTCCGCATGCCCTTCGGCGTCCGTTTTGGTCTCGCCGAGTTCGATGGTCTTGCCCGCGACGTCTTTGGATTCATCACGCAGGCGATTGTGGAAGATGAAACCGGGATGCTGCTCAAAGAAGAAGTCCGCAGGCGAGAGATCCATCTTCGAGATGATGCGGCGGCCTTCCGCCGGGAAGCCGAACAATGTTTGTAGATGTACCTTCGCATTCAAATCACTCGCTTGAACCCAACCTGCTCCCACAGGCTTGCTCAACTCCGTGGCGAGCTTCATGCGGTCTGGCTGGAAGTCTTCCACGCGGAAGACCGTGCGGCCAATGCGCTCACGATACTCCTCCTCGCGGCCTTTCTTCATCAAGTAGAGCGAGATGCGATACACGCCTGTGGGATCGGCCTCATTCGTGGTGAAATCCCAATTCAAATAACCATCCTGCGGCAGCGAAAGGCGTTCCGTGTCGATCTCGCGGTCCTGTGCGTCGGTGACTTCGACTTCCACGGGTAAACCGGCCAGCGAGCCCTGCCAGTCGAGCCTGCGCACGATGGCACCGAGGTGAACCGTGTCGCCAGGACGATACACACCACGTTCCGTGAAGAGGAGGGCGTCCAGACGCTCGCGCTCCGAAGCCAGCACGCCTTCCGTATCAAAGCGCGAGAAGTCCAGCGCACGATCCACGCGCTCAAAGGGAATGAACGAGAGATCATTGCCAAGGCGTGCGAGAATGGCGACGGGCTGTTTCTCGCGCTTGAGCTTCGAAACATCATCAAAATGCACATGACCATCGGCAGTGGTCGATTCGGCAAGGTATTCGCCATTCTTGGCCACGATGATGACACGCGCACCATTCACCGGCCCACCATTCTGAATCGACTGCACAAAGACATCGCGTGAGCCGTCTGCGTTTTGCTTCACCAACAAGCCGAGGTCCGTCACGAGCACGAAACGCTTGGTTGGCTCGTCTTGCTTGATCCACTTGGGATCATCGTCGTCTTCATCGGCCTCGCCATCGTCAACGGTGCGTGGTCGCACACCTTGAGCGGTGAGATAAAATAGGCCGCGTGAGGCATCCGGATCGGAGACATCGGTCCGACCCAGCTCGGGTGTGAAGTCGAAGACGCTGTAGTTTGCCTGATAGCTGTTCTTCATCGCCACCGGCAGCACCTCGCGGCGGATGCGGGCGATGTTTTCTTCATTGAAGGCCCAAGGCTCACGGAACTGTTGCGCTTCGAAATCGCCTTCCGTCAACGTGATCAGATGATTCACCTGTCCTGCGGGCACACGGGCCAGCGTGTAGCGCAGATGGCTGTGACCACGTGATTTGACTGACAGTTTGCGCTCGCCATTGAGCGCGAGCAAGGCACCACGACCAAGCACATCGACCTCCAGCGGGAAATCGGGCACGTCCGCGTGCAACTTCACGTCATCACGCACTTTGAAGCCACCAAGGCCCTCCAAACCGCCGCGCACACGAATGAAAAGCCGTCCGCTGTCTTCGAGCAGGAACTTGAAGGCATGCGCTTCGGTGAATGGGGCCTCCGACTCGACAGCTTTAAGCGCGACCTTCTTGGAAGCCGCAAGGATCGCCGGTGAAACCTCGCCGACTTGCCAATCGTGATCGGGACTGGCGGGTTTCTTGCCTTCTGCGGGTTTGTCCTTCGGCAGCAGCCACATCTCCACATGCTCCGCCATCTTGCTGCTCGTGGCGTAACCTTTGGTGTCGATGAACAGGAACTGCTCGGGTTCGCCTTCTTCCGTGCGGATGATTTCCGTGCGCGCTGCTTGAATGCGCAAACCGCTGAAAGTGTCAGGCACGCGTGCTTTGCCGGTTTGATCCGCCAACAACGCCTTGCCGCCATTCAACGTCGGCAATCCGCTCAACACCGTGACCTTCACGAAGTCCTCTTTCTCTGGCACAGCGATGCGTGTGCTGCGAATCCAGAACTGTTGCTGATGTTTGCCCTCGGTGATCTTGAAGAGCGACGCAGGCGTCTGCCCCTTCCACGCGAACACCGGCGTGCCGCCGAGCACTTCGACCTTCACACGCTTCTCCAGTTCCTCGACTGCCACCGGATGACTCGTCTTCACCTCCGCGACGATTTGATGCACCGTCGGGTCCTGCGGATCGGTGTAGAAGTCCACGCTGGGCAGCGAGACATCGAGTTTAGGCGTGGTGAACTGCAACTCGGTCTGCTTGAGGACGACTTCCTTCGCCACCGCGTCTTGCTTGAGTGCCACGGTGAATTCCGTGTCCGCAGGCCAGTCGTTTTTGGGCGTGAAGAGCAGCGTTTTGTCATTCTGCCAACTCCAGGTGCCTTCATGCGCGGGGGTGAGTGAAACCGCAGGTGCAGACGCGATGGACGCGAGAGGTGCCACCGACACGCTGAAGTCGAGGCGCAGTTTGGCGGGCACGCGTTGATCATCCGTGATGGTCGCAAGCCCAGGCTTGATGATGCTGGCGAGTGCCTCACGGCTGGCGACAAGCTCACGCGGACGCGGTTTGTGCGCTTCCCACCAGTTCCAGCCTTTGAGGCCTGCGAAGCTCAATGCACCGAGGACAACAAGACCAAGTGCGAAACGGCCCTTGTGATGCCAGAGGCCGGAAAAAAGCCACCGAGCCCAACCCGGCGGCCTCCATTGAAAATTTCCAAACACCGCACTGCCTAAACGGCCGATAGCACGCGAGAACGCCAAAAGATGACGAAGAATCATGGTAGTAAGAAGTGTGGCGATTGTATGGGGCAACCTCACGCAATGCAAACCGACCAGGCAAATTGTGCTGGAGGCCTTGATCTATAAGGCTTTGGCGCTCGCTGTCTTCCCAAAGCGCGCATACAGCGCCGGCAGCAGGAATAGATTCAGCAGCGTGCTCGTCACCAGTCCGCCGAGAATGACGAGAGCCATCGGGCGTTCGATTTCGTTGCCGGGGACATCGCCTTTGAGCACAAGCGGCAGCAAGGCGAGCGCGGCGGTGGCGGCGGTCATCAGAATGGGCACGAGGCGTTCTTCGCTGCCTTGCAAAACGGTCGCGAGGCCGAAGGCATGGCCTTCTTCCTTCTCCAAGTGGCGGTAGTGACTCACCAGCAGGATGCCGTTGCGTGCGGCGATGCCGAGCA
>JANOBP010000167.1:0-5220 GCA_031411715.1 Verrucomicrobiaceae bacterium
GGCGTGCCGTTGGCCATTCGCGCTGAGGAGCTCACGCTCGAGCAGTGGATCCAAATCGCCCGCTGGTATGAAGACCGCCACACCACCGACGCCGGACAGAAGGCCAGCGAGATCTTTGACGTCGTCAACGAGCGCAACGAAGTCACCGGCCAGCTCACACGCGGGGAGGTGCATGCGCGCAATCTGCTCCACCGCGCCGTCCATATCTTCGTAATCAATTCACGTTGCAAGATCTACCTCCAGCAGCGCTCCCACCTCAAAGACGTCTCCCCGCTCAAGTGGGACAGCAGCGCTGCCGGCCATCTCGATGCCGGGGAATCCTACGCGGCCTCCGCTGTGCGTGAGCTGGAAGAGGAAATCGGCATCCGTGTCACCGCCACCGAGCTCGCCGCGCAAATCCCTGCCGGTGACCACACTGACCACGAATTCGTCGAGCTCCACCTCGCCCGCCACGACGGCCCCATCCGCTGCCAGCCCGACGAGATCGCTACAGGTGAGTGGTTCAAGCCCGAAGACATCACCGCCTGGGTCGAAGCCAGACCACAGGACTTCGCCAAAGGATTTGTGACGTGCTGGAAGGCGTGGGTGGCCAAGAAAGTGTCCTAGCTATTTTTGTTTGAGAGTTTTGGCAGCCTTGACACGACAGGAGTGTCTTACTTACATCCATACCTGATGTCTTACGAATCCACTGAAGATTGGCGACCAGAGCCAGAGCCGCAGAACGACTTGGAGCGCCTGATTAGGCGCGCAGTTGAGGATCCAGCCCTGCAAGGACGGATGTTCCGATTGCTGATGAAGTCTCCACTATTCATCTACGTGCCCTATCATCCGGAGTTGGTGGGGGAGCACGCACGCAGGACGGATCAAGGCTTGGTGTGGTGTACTTATGGCGATGCGGACGGCCCTTTCGCGGCCGTCTTTACCAGCGAGGCCAGTGCGCTTTATGAGCTGCGCAATGTGAAGAAAGCAGGTGGTCCCAAGCCGATGATCTGTGAGATGCCGGGGGATGTGCTGCTACAACTGCTCAACGATGGTCTGACGACTGTGCGGATCATGGCAGCCGGTGGTGGGACGCTGCGGATGCAGCCGGAGGCGCTGGCGTCCCTCGTCGCAGGGAAGTTCACTGGCGATCGCGCTTTGCAGGAAGAAGAGGGAGCGCCTCAGGCGGTGACGCTTTACCCTGTACCCGAGCAAGAAGTGCCACTCAAGCTCAAGGAGGCGATCCGCGTGTTCTGCGCGCAACGACGGGTTCCCATCGGGGTCTATGTGTTTCATCAGGCAGATGCGCTGACTAATGAGGTGCAAGGCAATGACTTGCGAGTGGTGCTGTGGCTTCGCAATGCCGACCCGGTTTTCTACAATGATTTTTGCTTGATGGCGCAACGACTGACACCAAAGCATCTGCAGTTTTTCTGCGCTGCGATCACCTCGGATGATTCTGAGGCTGTTGCCTTCCTGCAAAAGCAGAAACCGCTGTGGCCCCTGCTAAAGGATGAGTAGGATGGATGAGATTGAGTGCCATCCAACGACACCTATTTGATCGCTCAGGCCTCAAAAAGCCTGGATAGAAAAGAGAGCTTCAGACCACTGGACCGGCCACGTCCTTCCACTTCTCATGGAATTCCTTGAAGATGATCGGGCTGATCTCGCTGGGTTTAATTTCACTGCGCCCGCCCCAGAAGACGTTGGTGTATTCAAGCGGGATGCCTACATCGGCGAGGTGCTTGTCGATGGCTGCTTTGTGGGTGAGCACGGTTTCTTTGTCGGTGCCGTGGATGACACCCATGATATTGACACCGGCAAAGCGGGGACCACCTTCGCGCCAGTAGCAGTGGGTCATGATGGGATGACGTCCGACCTCGCCACCAGCACGCTCTTCCATGCCCTTGGGCACCTTCCAATGAAAAAGGGCGTTGAAGCGGGTGACTCGGACGCCGGTAGCGCTGGGCTTGACGTGCTCCAGGAAGGTGGAGAAGCGACCGATCACGCCTTTGGCATCCAGGCGCTTGGCGACCTCACAAAATTTTTCCAAGGTGACTCCTGCTGATTGTGCGCGTCCCGCCCATGGCTCTGGCCCGATTTCCTCGGAGGAAAGATCGCCCTTGAGATTGAGGAGGACGTTCCACTCTTCGGCATCGAGCTCGGCGATGTTGGTGGTCATCATCTTGGCGGGTTCGTCGGCTTTTTCACCGGGTTCCATGGTCTTGCGGCGGACATGGCCAACGCCGAGAGCGAAAATGCCGTGTGCCTGCATGGTGAGGTAACTCTCCGCACCGATGAGTCGAGCCAGCAAGTCACAATGCTCATTGATGGCACGATCCTGAGGAACCTTCAGGGTGGTCCAGAGTCGGTAGTCGCTGCCACTGACCTCACGGTCAGTGCTGCGAAGCACGACGTGACCGCTGAATGGGTCTTGTTTGAAGAGGAACTCAAAGGCCGCCTCCAACTTCTCGGTGGGCACTTTCCAGGCAACAAGTGCGCCTTCCGCCAGTTTGTTGGCCAGCAAGGTCTGCCGCACACGACGGATGACGCCGCCTTGTAACATGGCGCGGATGCGCTCGACCACGGTTTCCAAGGGCAGGCCGCTCTGCTCCGCGATGAACTGAAACGGATGCTGATGGAAGCCCTTTACCCGATCCTCACTGATGGCAAGGATTTGGCTATTGATGGGGTCGGTGTGTTCGATGGGGATGTTAGCAGACATGGCGAAAAGTGGACGGCATTGATAACGACGGTGCAGTGGAATGCGAGGTCTGAAATTTGCGAATTAGCTGGCGGCAATTGCCGTTTTGGAGGCAACAGGCCTCCGAATGGCTTCAGACACGCCGTGCTTCGCGCTCCATGGCACGCATGGCGGAACTGTTCTGAAAATGTGTGATGGCAACGGCCAGGGCGTCGGCTGCATCGGGTGAGGGGGTTTCCCGCAGGCGAAGTATGGAGCGAATCATGAAAGCAACTTGATCCTTCTGTGCAGCACCGCGGCCGACGGCAGCCTGTTTGACCTCACGTGGAGCGTACTCATAGATAGCTAACCCATGCTCAGCTGCGGCGAGAAGACAGGCACCACGTGCGGTGCCAAGAACGATGGCAGTTTTAAAACTCTGCACAAAAATGGTGGACTCGATGGCACACACGGTAGGCGCGTGAGCGCGAATAACGTCGTTTAAGCCATCGCGGATGGCGACAAGACAACCGGAGGGAAGAAGCGCGGGTTTATTTTGAATCACGCCCCAAGTGATGGCGCGAAGGTCATTTCCAATGCCTTCAACGATGGCATAGCCGGTTTTCCGCAATGCTGGGTCGATGGCAAGAACTCGCTGAACCTCCGGTGTCGGGGAAGGAGAAGCAACCTGAGTGCTGCGAATGATACGGGCCATGCTAGCGGCGTTTTTTGGGCCGGGAGAGCCATTCGCCAAGGCGGAAGAGCTTGTCGATGGAAATGGCACCTGAGCCGAAGAGTAGCAGCGTGAAGGCAACAAGGAGATAAAGCCATGCGGCCTCGGCCTGCTCAGCACCACTGCGTGTCAGAATGATGAGCGCCCAAATGATGATGGGGAGGAAGAGGAAAGCAAAGAAACGTGTGAGGAAGCCAACCATCCAACTCATTGCCACAGAGGCAACGATCAGAGCAATGGCGGGTGCTGTGAGATGCGGAAGCGGTATGCCCGCATCAGCAAAAGTTTTTACCCACGCCCACTCTTGCTCCTGCCAGAGGAAATGATAAGCGGCAATCACGGCGGCGGCGGCATGACGTGTCATGAGCAGAGCGCCTGTGCCGATGCGCAGAATAGCGATGGTTTTGAATAATCCGCTCCAAGGGTTCTGGTTAGCAGCGGGATTGGATCCTGTGTATTCGATCATTCGAGGGTTAAATGTCGGGGGAGAGAGTGATGATATCTCCCGCGCGGAGAGACCAGTCTTCCTCGGCAGACTCAATCGAGGTAAAGAAACGCCTTTCGCCATTGCGACCGACATAAACTCCGTGCGCGGAGGATTTAAGCTTACGCCCACCAGAGACGGTGACTGCTTGCTTGACGGTCATGTCCTCCCAAGCGGGAATGTACTCAGGAGCGATCACGTCGCCGTTGATTCCCACGACAGCAGTGTTTTCGACTGATATCAGATGCACCGTGACAGGCCTCGGTGTCTGCCCTGCGACACGAAACACACTTGCGATGGCATCAACTGCCTGGGGGAGATGCTTTCCACCGACACGCGCAGTCCCTGTGCTACCGAGTGCCACCGTTCCATCCGCTGCGACCATCACGAGCCCACGGAAGACTCGACTCGGATCACGTGAGCCTTCATAGACCTCCAAACGCAAAGTGTGACCGCTGGCAAGGGGATTACGGGCATTAAAGGGTATCTGAGGGTCTTCAGCATCGACTTCGTCCGAGTCCGGCATGCCAGGGATCAGTTTGGCTACGTCCTTGATGCTTGGGAGTTTCATCTTTGGCATCGATGGCACGGGAATGTGAGAGGCAACGTTTTTCACCGCCTGACAGGAGATGAGTGCACCACCCATAAGAGTGATGAAAAGGAATTTGTAAGCGCGCATGAGAAGTAACAATGGCTGTGGTGGTCGCCATCATGGCGGTGTCGTTTCCGATGGCAAGGATCATTCGCACAGAGCTTGATTCAAAGGCCTCACTGTGGCTAAAATAGACATGATGATTTCACGCTTTCCCCTGCCCTGCCTGCTATTGCTATGCACCATGCTCTGCCAGTGTTCATCTGGCCCCAAAGATTGGAAATATAAGTATGTACCAGGTAAAACCGGCATCATCATCGGAGGCAAAGCCGTGCCACCTGCGGATGCGCCGGCCTCTGTGCTGCGTGCCATTAGCGCTGGCAACCGCATCTGCCAAAAGCCCTACCGACGCGGCGGAGGACATGCCAAGTTCGAAGACAGCGCCTATGATTGCTCAGGCACGGTGTCCTACATCCTGCATGCAGCGGGGAAACTTGATCACCCAACGACTTCGGGAGCCTTTCGGAAATATGGAGACCGCGGCGAGGGTAAATGGATCACGGTTTATTCCCGTAACGGACATGTGTTTGCCGAAGTCGCGGGCCTTCGACTCGATACTGGATACAACGACGATGACAGTCGAGGCCCTCGCTGGACAGATGAAAAGCGGCCACTGAAAGGTTTTACCGTGCGACACCCAGAGGGTCTGTAATGCATCATTTAAGGCTTCCTAATGCTTCCCACTGATC
>JANOBP010000168.1:0-11917 GCA_031411715.1 Verrucomicrobiaceae bacterium
TCGACGCGCTGATGACCACTGATCCATCCGGCATCATCACTGATGTGAACAACCAGATGGAGGCGCTAACCGGTCGTTCTCGCGAGTCACTGATCGGCGCACCATTCAAAAATTACTTCACCGATCCCGCCCGCGCTGAGGCTGGCATCAAGCGCGTGCTCACTGAAAGCAAAGTGACCGACTACGAACTCACGGCGCGTGCCAAAGACGGCGCAGAAACCGTGGTGTCCTACAACGCCACCACCTTCCATAACCGAGATGGCGTGCTGCAGGGCGTCTTCGCTGCCGCGCGTGATGTCACGGAGCGCAAACGCTGGGACCGGGTACTCCAGGAAAACACCGTCGAGTTGGAAAAGGCCAAAGCCACCGCGGAAAAGGCCAACCTCGCCAAGTCGGACTTCCTTTCCAGCATGAGCCATGAGCTGCGCTCACCGCTGAATGCCATTCTTGGCTTTGCCCAACTCATGGAATCGGATTCGCCGCTGCCCACGCCCACGCAGAAGGCCAGCATTGACCAGATCCTGCATGCGGGCTGGTTTCTCTTGGAACTAATCAACGAGATTCTTGATCTCGCGGTGATTGAGTCCGGTAGGCTGGCTCTCTCGTTGGAGGCGGTGTCACTTCCAGAAGTTTTGATTGAATGCCAGGCCATGATCGAGCCGCAGGCACAGAAGCGCGGCATCAGCTTGTCGTTTCCGAAGTTCGTGGCACCCTGCTATATCAAAGCTGATCGCACGCGTTTGAAGCAGGTGCTGATCAATTTGCTGTCCAATGCGATCAAATACAATCAGGCCGGCGGCACGGTCGTTGTGGACTGCGTTTTGAATACCAGCGACCGCATGCGTATTAGCGTCCGTGACACGGGCGCGGGACTTTCCCCAGCCATGTTGGCTCAGTTGTTCCAGGCCTTCAACCGCCTGGGAAAAGAGGCCAGCGGCGAAGAAGGCACCGGAATCGGCCTCGTCGTCAGCAAGCGACTGGTTGAACTCATGCAAGGTGTGATCGGCGCGGAGAGCACCGTTGGTGTCGGCAGCGTGTTCTGGATCGAACTGAACCACGACACGGATCCCCATGCGGAATACATCAAAGCTGCAAGCACCTCGATGGCTGCATGCCAGATCCAGGCAGGCTCGCGCACCCGTCTCCTGCTTTATGTCGAGGACAATCCAGCCAACCTGAAGCTGATTGAGCAACTCATCGCACGCCGCCCTGATCTACGCCTACTCACCGCGCAAAATGGCAAGGACGGCATCAATCTCGCCAGCGGTTATCTACCGGACGTCATTTTGATGGATATCAATCTGCCCGGCATCAGCGGCATCGAAGCCATGAAGATCATCCGTGCTGATCCTATCACGGCGCACATCCCCGTCGTAGCCCTGAGTGCCAACGCCATCCCGCGCGACATCGAGAAGGGGCTCGAAGCAGGATTCTTCCGCTATCTGACCAAGCCCATCAAGGTGAATGAGTTCATGGAGACGCTCACTGTCGCCCTAGAGCATGCAGAGAAGACCAACAAGGTGAAGACGCCCGCCGATGTGGCTAAGGAAACTCTTGCTTACATCGAGAGAGGGAGAGCTTGAAAAGCTCTTATAAAATTTGGGGTACGCTGACTGTCGCACTCTTACTGGTGGCGTTGGGAACGCTATCTTTGTTCTGGGCTTACGGACAGATCGAGCAAGCCGCCGAGAAGCGGCATCGGAACCACATAGTCATCCGCCAAGCGCAAGATTTGATGTCTGAACTCAAAGACGCTGAGACCAGTATGCGCGGGTACGCACTTACAGGTGACGAGGCTTTTCTAGAACCCTATTTGAATGTGCGCGAGGGCCTTGCGGGTCGTCTGCGGGAATTGCGTGGGCTTACCAAGATCCCAGATGCGCAAGTCCACCTGGACGCCGTGGAGCCATTGCTGACGGCAAAAATGGCGCATATCGCGCAGGTCATCGAGCTGCGGCGCAAGCAGGACACTGCGGGCGTGATTGCGCTGGTCGCCAAAGGCGAGGGCAATCGGCTGATGGACTTGATCCGTGACGAAATGAACGCCTTCAACCAGATCGAGGATGCTGCCCTGGCGCAGAACGAAGCCCTGTTTCAGGCAAATCTGCGCAATCTGTTTGCCGTCATCTTACTCGCCAGCCTGCTCACGCTGGTGCTGGCGCTGCTGTTCGCCGGGTTGACCTATCGTGACACTCAGCATCAGCTCAAGAGTTTGCTGCATCTCGAAACCCTGCGCATGCTCGAGACTCAGCAGCAGGCCAATGCCGCCTTGCAGATCAGCGAAGAAAAACTCGCCGTGACGCTCAACTCCATCGGTGATGCCGTCATCGCCACCGATGTTGAAACACTGATCACGCTGATGAATCCGCTTGCCGAAAAGCTCACTGGCTGGACGCAGGCGGAGGCCAAGGCGCGGCCTGTGAGCGAGGTATTTCATATCATCAACAAAGACAGCCGTTTGCCCGCCATCATCCCCGTCATGGAGACGCTGGAGCATGGCACAATCGTGGGTCTGGCCAACCACACCGTGCTGATCGCACGCGGTGGCCACGAGTATGACATCGCTGACAGTTGCGCACCGATCCGTGATCGTGAAAACCGGGTGGTCGGAGCGGTGCTGGTCTTCCGAGATGTCTCCACTGAGTATGCTATAGAGCAGGCTCTGCGTGAAAAGGCCATCGAGCTAGAAACCGCTAAGGCCATCGCTGAGAAGGCGAACTTGGCCAAGTCGGACTTCCTTTCCAGCATGAGTCATGAACTGCGCTCGCCGCTCAATGCTATCCTCGGCTTTGCCCAGCTCATGGAGTCTGACTCACCGCTGCCCACGCCGACGCAGAAGGACAGCATCGACCAAATTCTGCACGCAGGCTGGTTCCTGCTGGAGTTGATCAATGATATCCTCGATCTCGCCGTGATCGAGTCTGGCCGCCTCTCGCTCTCCCTGGAGGCTGTGTCACTGCCAGAGGTCCTGATCGAGTGCCGGGCCATGATCGAGCCACAGGCGCAGAAGCGCGGCATCAGCATGACCTTCCCGTTATTCACTGAGCCTTGCTACGTCAAAGCGGACCGCACCCGGCTGAAGCAGGTGCTGATCAATTTACTTTCCAACGCCATCAAGTATAACCAGACAGGAGGCACGGTGAAAGTGGACTGCACCCAGAGCCGCACAGGCTGCATGCGCATCAGTGTGAAGGACACGGGTGCCGGGCTAACCCAAGAGATGCTGGCGCAACTGTTCCAAGCCTTTAACCGCCTCGGCAAAGAAGCCACGGGGGAGGAAGGCACTGGCATTGGTCTGGTAGTCAGCAAGCGACTCGTCGAGCTGATGCAGGGAAAGATCGGCGCTGAAAGCACCGTCGGCACTGGCAGCGTGTTTTGGATCGAGCTGATCCATGATACGACTCACCACGAGGAATACACCAAAGCGGTCAACACGGTGATGGCTGCATCTCCCATCCCGACCGGGCCGGATAAACGCCTGCTGCTTTACGTGGAGGACAACCCTGCCAACCTCAAACTGATCGAGCAGCTCATCTCCCGACATCCTGATCTGCGCCTGCTCAGCGCCATGAATGGCCAAGACGGCATCGCGCTGGCCATCGGTCAGGTGCCGGATGTCATTTTGATGGACATCAACCTGCCCGGCATCAGCGGCATCGAAGCCATGAAGATCCTGCGTCAGGACCCCATCACCGCACACATCCCCATCGTGGCGCTCAGTGCCAATGCCATGCCGCGAGACATCGAGAAAGGCCTTGAGGCTGGCTTCTTCCGCTATCTCACCAAGCCCATCAAAGTGAATGAGTTCATGGAAACACTCAATGTGGCCCTAGAGCATGGCGAGAAGACCATCAAGGAGCAGGAAATCATGACAACTGTCGAAGTCGCGTTGGAGAATGCTGAAACCGGACCGGGCACGAGTGCGTGATGGAAGCGTGGAGGATATGGGATCACCCAGCCTTCAGCGCGTCCTCATCATTCCGGTGTGAGCCGAACCGCAGCGAATAGACACGCGTGAATTCGGCACCGAAGAAGAGAATCTGCGCGGAATAGAACACCCAGACCAAGATGATGATGAGCGATCCGGCCGCGCCGTAGCTGGAGGCGATGGCGCTGCGTCCGAAGTAAAAGCCGAGGACGAATTTCCCCAGTTCGAATAGCACGGCGGTAATCAAAGCACCAAGCCAGACATCCTTCCAAGTGATGAGGGCGTCTGGAACCGCGCGGAAGATCAGGGCAAACAGCAGCGCAACCACCAGCACTGAAACAATGGAGTTTCCAAGCTCCCATGGGCCGTCCAGATCTGGGTAACTCGCATGCAGGTAACTGCCCGCCGCAGCGATGGCAGCGGAGAACATAAACGAGACGAGCATGAGAAACCCCATAACAAAAACCATCGCAAAGGAGAACACCCGTTCCTTCACTAGAATGAAGACCGGATGGCGCTTGGAGGAGACGCCCCAGATTTGATTCAGCGAATCCTGCAACTCTCCAAAAACACCCGAAGCACCCACAAGCAGCACGCCAAAGCCAATGAGGGTGTTTAGGACGCTGGTGCTCTCCGCAGCCGTTTTTGTCAGGATCATCTCCATCATCTCCGCGCCTTCATTGCCGACGAAGTTTCTGAACTGACCCACAATCTCCGCACGGGCAGCGTTGCGCTCCACCACCACACTGACAAGCGACAGCACCAGAATGGAGAGTGGGGCTAGCGAGAAGACCGTGTAGAAGGACAGCGCAGCGCCCATTTTGGGCACCCGATGGGCATTCCAGCGGCGGAACGTCTCGATGAACAGTGAGAGTAATGCGCTCATAACAGATCAGGCTTTCTCACCAAATTCCTGGTCCTTTTGCAGCTCATGTTTTTCTGACACGCCATCGCGCAGGAAAGGTTTTAGCCAGATGCGCTCAATCGCCGCATAAGAGGCGATCACTGGCAGCGCTGCTAGTGCTCCTGCGATGCCTGCGAGCAATGTTCCAGCGAGTAAGCCGAGCAGCACAGTGAGCGTGGACACTCGCAAATGCTTCCCATAAACCTTGGGCACGATGTAGTAGATTTCGAGGGCGTGAAACAGCAAATAGAGGCCAACAACGATCAATGCCGTTTTCGGCGACACGCTCAGCGCCAGCAGAAAGGCCGGAGCAGTGGCAAAAATGATGCCCAAAATGGGTAGAATGTCCAACAACCCAGCCAGGATGGACAGCAGCAATGCTCCAGGCACATGCAATACGCTCAGCACGATAAATGCATAGACCGCAACCAGCGCCGAGGTGATGACCTGACCTGATACATAGCCGAAGATCACCTGTGAGATCTCCTCGGCTGTCAGGCGAAATTTGGCACGCTTTAACGGCGAAAAGAAGGCAAGAAACCATTCATACGTTTTGCTACCATCAATGAGTAGATAAAGGGAGATCACCAGTAGGAGCATGACTTCCGAGAGACCACTCAGAGCAGTGCCGCCTGCCGACCAGAAATGCCCGATCCAGACATCTGCCTCGGCCCAGTTCGCGCTATCAAAAGCGTGTTCGATATTCTGGCGAATGGAGTCGCTTACAGGGAGCTGATTGAGTGCCTCCTTATGCAGTTTAGGCAGATTGTGACTGAACGTGGTCGCTTGATCGATGAGCGCTGGGACAATCAGTGCCATGCTGATACCCAGCGTGACCAATAGGCCACCAATCACCAGAAGGAGGCTGGCCCAGTGCTGTATTCCCTTACCATCCAGCCACTCCACAAAGGCGTGCAACGTCACAGCCAAAAAGAGGGCCAAAAACACCAGCAGTAGCAGCGGCCACAGCATGTAGGCGGCATACGCGGCCATCAGAACAGCAAATGCCTTGATGTAAGTCACCCATGGGATGTGCAGTTCCAAACGCTGTGGTGAAGCTTCCTCGGCAACAGCTTGAGAGGCTGGTGGTGTTTGCGCTGGATTGGAATCGCTCGTCGGCAGTGTCTGGCTCACGATAGCCATGTTAGAAGACCCGGCATTGACCTGCCATGGGGTGAAACCCGACCATCAATGAATCGCCACCGGCACGCCTGCTTTGACTTTCCCAGCGAGACGAATCACATCCCAGTTCGCCAGCCGCACGCAGCCATGACTGACGGAGCGGCCGATGCTGTCGGGGTCGCTGGTCCCGTGCAGACCGATGCCTTTCTTGTTGAGCGCGATCCAGATGACGCCGACCGGGTTGTTCGGGCCGGGCGGAAGCATGTGAAAATTCTCACTGCGCTCGCCTTTGTTCAGCATCGACTTGTCGTGACGGAAATTTGGCATTTTGGCAACGCCACGCACCTTCCAGTCGCCCACTGGCGACTCGGTCTGTTCGGACCCGATCGTCACAGGATAGGCCGCGATGAGCTTCCCATTTTCATGCACGGTCAACATGCTGCTCTTGCTGTCGATTTTCACGGAAGTCTTGGATACCGCAAGTTTCTCCACTGCTCCAGGTTTGTCTTCGAGGTCATTGGCAGCGAGTTCGCTGCCGGGTGTCAAATTCTTCACGGTGGTCAGGTCGAAGGGTTCAACATTGGGCACGCTGAGCGTGTCCCCCGCTTTGATCGTGGTGGTTTTGCCAGGGTTGAGTTCATCGAGAAAGTCCACATCGGTGTGAAATTTTTCAGCTATGGCTTCGAGGGCGGTCTGATAAAGCAGCGCCTTGAGTTTCGCCTGTTCGGCGACGGCATCCGGCACCTTGCCAATGTTTTGCAGATCGGCATCGGTCACGGTGTAGCTGAGAAAAAGCGGATTCACACTGGCGAGGTCGAGGCCGCTGACATCAGGCGCGCCATCGGGCTTCTCAAGTGGTGCCGTCGAGCTCTCTCCGTGTGACTGGCGATAAAGCGCCAGTGCTTTCACGGTGAACTGACCGTAGCGGCCGTCGATCTTGCCTGGAGCGAACTCAGCGCGGTCGAGAAAAACTTGGAGGCGGGTGGCTGCTTCCATGTCTGCTTTGGTGCGCGGGACTCTCGCCTTTTTCTCAGTCTCTGCGGCCAAGGCCGTACTGGTGGCAAAAGCAAACAAGAATGCAGTCGTGATGGTGTTAAGTGCGTGGTTTATCATGGGCGACATGTTAGGAGTCACCATGCTGCTTAACCATGGGGTGTAACCCGCAGCGAATGCCTTGTTATTTGCGCATCTGAGGGTTTCACCTCATGGCAGCAGCGCATGGTTCTTGTATAACAGCTCAGCCATGAAAGGTCAGTTCACACGCCAGCTATTCTCTATCGTCGCGTGCGGCCTGCCTGGTAACGCTTAATTAAAAAGTCGTTGACGCAGCGAGGGCTCCTCGCGCTGCGTCAACCCGATCAGGTATCCGAGGGCTAGCCCGGCGATCAAAGTGCCGAGAGCCACTGGAAATGGATTTTGGTGGGCGTACTCCCTGGAACTCACAAGGGCATCCTCGGCTTTTGTGGACGCGGATTGATACATATCCTTGGCGGTATCAGTGGCGCGGTGCGCAGCGTCCTTGGCGGCATCGACTGCATGTTGGGCATATTCCTTGGTGCGTTCGACACCTGCTTCGACCTTTGATGAGAGTGTCTGGTAGGTATCGCTTGTCGCTTGGGAGACGTCCTTGGCGGCATCAGCGGCACTACGCCCGATTTGCCTAGCAGCATCCTGCAGTTGATTCGTGGGTGGTTTGGAGTGGATGTCAGTGTTCATGGATTTGTTTATTGGTTTTGAATGAGTTGTGAACTCATCTTTTCAGACCCCGATGCTACGCAATGCAGCAAATCAGCGCCATGGGGTCAAACCCCACTCTGCCGTCATTGTGGAAGTCGCCCATCCCTGACGAGCATCCCAATTCAGACTCGTGGGGTAAACACCCTATGGCACTCGTTCGACGCCCGATGCACAGATCATGCGCCATGAATCCTGGTCCGTTTACTCCACCATCGACACCTGACAAAAGCGACATTCGACCTGCGGCCGCTGCTGTCGAGCCAATGTCGCATGCCGCATCTACACACCGTTTAGCAACTGCGATTTTAAAATATTTAGAAGGGCGTAGTCTGCTCCTTGGGATAGAGACGCGAGAGGCATTGCAGCAGGTCTTCACCGTGTTCGTTGGACTGGCATTGGGAGCAATCGCCGTTTTTGCCGCTTGGCTTCTACTGGCGACATCGCTGGCTGGATCACTCTCCGTGCACCTCGGATGGTCGTGGATGAAAGCCACCGCCATCGTTGGAGCCGCTCACATCCCTATCGCCCTCACAGCGGCCCTCGTGACGTGGAATCGCCTCACCACGGTACGCTGGTTTGCAGACAGTCTCAACGAACTCAATAAAGACCGCACATGGCTCAAAACACAAACAACGCAGAACTAAAGATCCAAGCGCTCCGCACACTGGCTGATGGACGCGAAGACATCGGTGCCGAGATGCATCGCGTGCGGCAGCAACTCAGCCCAGCGAGAGTACTGCAACGTGTGTTTGATCGTCACGCGGGCCTGCTAGTGGTCCTGGCAGTGACGGCCGGGGTTATTCCAACGCTGCTGATTTTCCGGCGCAAGCCTCTTCCCATGATGATCTCCGCAGCGAAACCGCCGCCCAAGCCAGTGCTCGGCGCTCTCTTATTGGGGGCGCTCGGATTAGTGGCGAGATCCGTCACTCCTGCGCTGATCAAATCCGTCATCATACCTCATGTTCACGATTTCATGGCAAAAAAACAGACCGGGACAAATGCCGATATTCCGCCGGTCTGAATCGACAACCCATGCCGGTGCTGGGGAAACGAATCTGCATTCGTCTCAACTGCCACCGCAAAATGAGCGCTAGCTGTCCGCAGTGTATGCCGGCTGCGAAGCGGTTCAAAAACTCCGCGTGGTCAGCCGACGTGATCGGCTTTTGTCTTGCTAGAAGATCCCGACCTGCTCCTCAGCGAAGGAACCGCCGTAGAGTTCGAGGTTGATCACACCATTCAGGCGGGATGAGCAATCGTCGAAATTGGTCGAGCCAACCGAAACCCACACGTCGTCCACGATGGAACCTTACAGCGCTAGGAGAGGTGTCGCGCATCGCATTCACCATGGGTGAAATCCGACTCTTTACCCATCACTTGAGGACGAAGCTGAAAACTGCAATTAAAAAGCCCTGCAACCGTGTGACGGGCAGCAGGGCTGTAAGGTGAGCATGAACCTGTAAATTCAGGTGCAGCCGCGTAGCACAAAGAACAGGAGCAGGACGGGAATGGGGATACCGAGTAGCCACAGAAGCGCCCATCCAACTTTGCCGGCTGATTGCTTGTGAGTGAACAGTGTATTCATTTTGTCCTTTCGAGATTGGTTTTGATGCCCTGCAAATTAGGCGTTGGCCATGGCGGAGACTCTCCGCTTTTTTGCCCCCACTTTTTCGTCTGCCGCATCTGCCTCGGCCTCTTCGTCGGATTCATCCAGCGCTTCGTCGTTGCTGCGTGACACCGCCAGTTCGGTGAGGGCGGAGTTGGCGGCCTTTTCCTCTTCGAGGATTTCTTCCAGAAGGTCGGCCGCTTCTTGGTTGCCGAGACGTCCTGCCCACTCATGCAGGCAGCCATACGACGCGATTTCGTAGTGTTCGACTTTCTGCGCGGCCGCGATCAATGCGGCGTTGATGGCCGGAGAACCGGCATATTCCTCCGCGATTTCGTCTCCTTCTTCCAGCAGGCCAACGGTGGCCTTGCAGGTCTTGCCTTTGGCTTTGTGATCGAAGCATTTGAAGATTTGCTCGACCTTCGTCACATGGCCTTTGGTTTCCTCCAGGTGGGCAAGAATGGCATCCCGCAAATGGGTGCAGGTTGCGGCCTTGGCCATCTTTGGCAGAGCTTTGACGAGACGCTGCTCGGCGTCATAAATGTCGGCAAGTTCGCCGAGGAATAGATTTTGAAGTGTTTTCATGTTCGTTTGGATGAGGTTATTTGAGGGATAAAATTTGATCCTGCGGCCAAGACCTTCCGGCCGCAGGAGGTTAGAGCTTAGGCCGCACGATTCCCGGCCACGGTATCAGTGGGATGTGCGAAATGCACAGTTTCCGCGCCATCATCGGGCGTGGCGGCTTCACCGGTCGTGCAGATGTCGTCTGCGCCGGCATGGGTAAAAATGTCTTTGGCGCGAGTGACTTCTTCGCCGTTCTCCGTGTGGACGGAGATGAGGATATTTCCTTCTTGAAGCTTGCCCTCATAACGTTTGGCTTCGAGCTCAGGGATGCCCATGCCGATCAAACCACCGGCGATGCCGCCGACAGTCGCACCGATGGCTGCACCGCTGAGCGCGGCCATGATGGGACCGGCGGCGATGAAGGGTCCGAAGCCTGGAATGGCCAGTGCGCCGATGCCGGCGATCCAGCCCAATGCGCCGCCGATGACACCACCGGTGCCTGCGCCGGTGACGGCTCCTTCGGGGGCCTTGGTGTTCTTCTCGTGGGCGAAGTCGTGGCTGGTGGTTTTGTCAGCAAACAACGCCGAGATGTCGTTGTTGGAGAAATGGGCGTCTTTGAGCTGATCGACAATTTGATCAGCTTGGAGGCGCGAGGCGGCAATGCAGAAGACAGATTTTTTGGACATGGTGGTTGGGTTTCTAGGTTTGGGGTTGGGTTAAATGGATTTGCTGGACTGGATTAGTTGATGTTTTTTTCACAGGCCCCGAGGCTAGGACGCACGCCATTACTTCACTATGGGGTGAAACCCGAATTGGCCGCGTGACCTGCAAGCGCAGTTTTCAGATCATCACACCGAGTCGGGTTTCACCCCATGGCAAATGGAACCGTGGTCAACGAACCATGTCAGCGTCAACCAAACCAACGCACCCCATCAACTCATGAAAAAAATACTGTTTCTACTCCCTGTTCTTTGCCTCGCGCAATTTTCCCTGCATGCCCAAGTCACTGTGGTCCCTGCATCTTCAGCTGCGCCAAGTGTCGTCGTGGTGCAGCAGCCATCCATCGTCGTCCGCACCTTAGACCCCGTCGTCGTGCAGCGCCAGTTGTCGGTGGCCCCCAAAGTGGTGGTCTTGAATGCCGCGCCACAGACGGCGGTGAAGACCACCAAAACGACCACCGTCGTGGACACACCCGGACAGCCGCGTCGTGTTTACAATTCAGAGCGCAGTGTGGTGGTGGTAGAGGACCAGGGCCAAAGCCGCGAGCTTCCTTATGTGACGCTGCCAGTGTTGTTCGTGAAAGAAACGGCGGAACTGCTCAGCGACGAGTCGCGTAGCGCGCTGCAGGATGTAGCTGGCGTGATTCTCGCGGTCAGCAAGATCGAGCCGGGTGCCGTGTATGACATCGAAGGCCATACCAGCACCGATGGAACCAACGAATTCAATATGAGCCTATCGGCGGCACGTGCTCAGCGTGTGTTTGACGAGCTCACCCAGCGCTACGGTGTGCCAGCCAGCGTGCTCAGCGCCCACGGCTACGGCGAGAGCTTCCCCATGTATCCTCAGGGCAACGAAGCTGAAATGCAGCAGGATCGTCGCGTGCTGGTCGTGCGGACGAAATAGACGGATGGTGGCAGAGGCCACCGCACAAACTTTGTTCATCTCACCGTCCCGTGCCCGCAAGGGCACGGGACTTTTCGTTTCGACGGGGCGGCCTATTTTCATCTATTGGCCTGAGGAGAAAGAAACCAGGGATTGCTTTCATCCTTCCCACCCGGCGAGGAAACTGCTAAACAGCCCGGCATTCTTCTTATGCCCGACGAAGCCGCCACCACTCCCACACCGGCACCCACGCCCGGCCCAACGCCAACGGGTTACCAGCGGACACTGAGTGGTGGATTCAAGTGGCAGCCGCCGAACGCGGAGCATTTGAGCAGACTGCTTCCTCAATACGAAGTCGAGTCGCTCTGTGGTCGTGGCGGCATGGGCGCGGTTTATAAAGGGACGCAGCGGGCGCTGGACCGCCCCGTCGCCATCAAGATCCTCCCGCCTGAAGTGG
>JANOBP010000169.1:0-1121 GCA_031411715.1 Verrucomicrobiaceae bacterium
GGCGGTGGAGGGAATATCGCCGACGTCATGCGGCGTGAGCGCTTTCTGGCATAGTGACGCGACTTTACCGGGCGTGTCCTTGCCTTCGAGTGTGGTCAAATCGACCATCGTCACGGCGAGGCGCAGGCCGAAGATCTTCGACTTCTTTTTGAGACTACGAGTGGTGTATTTCGCCACACGTTCCTCAATGCCGACATGATCGACGGTGCCGACTTCATCAAAGAGTCGGCGGAAGCTGGAGGGCGCTTTGGTGGCGGTGGGCATGAGTTTGGATTCAGTCATGAAGCTACGGGAAAACAATGGCGAAGTTGCCGCAGGCGGTCATTTGTCCCTCCATGAGTCCAGACCTCCAGGCCAAGGCCGCTTCCTTCCACACCACTCGCTGGACGCGTGTCTGTGCGGCCAAGGCGGACTCGGAGGATGGACGCAAAGCACTCGCCGATCTGTGTGACGCGTATTATGAGCCTGTCGTCGCTTTCCTCCGCTGTGAGTTGCAGGATGCAGACGCCGCGCGTGAGATGAGCCATGCATTCTTTGCGGAAATGTTGGCAGGCGGCACCATTCACACGGCGGCGCGTGAGCACGGCAGGTTTCGCTCCTACCTACTCGGTGCGGTGAAACACTTTCTCTCCCACCAGCGTGAGGCCGCGCAGCGGCTGAAACGTGGCGGTGGCGTTGAGGCGGCCTCGCTGGATGACACCGAAGCACAGGTGGTGGCAGATGTGCGGCAGCCCACACCCGATTCGGCCTTTGATCGCCAATGGGCGCTGACGTTATTAAGCCGCGCCTTGAGTGATTTGCAGCGCGAGTGTGAGCTTGAAGGCAAGGCCACCGTGTTTGAGAAGCTGCAGCCCTGGCTCACGGGCGATGCCGCGCATGGGGATCAGTTGGAGCTAGCCGCTGAACTTGGCATGAACCTCAACTCGCTCAAATCCCAGATCCACCGGCTCAAGTCACGCTTCCGGGCCTTGGTGAAGGAGCAGATCGCCGCCACGATGAATGAAGGCGGCTCGATTGAGGAGGAAATGACCGTGCTCTTCGCCGCGCTGCGGAGAAACTGATTTCCTTGGCAACCCTTTCGCGGCTAAACGTCAGGACACCGGTATGAGCGAGAGTTTACC
>JANOBP010000170.1:0-6652 GCA_031411715.1 Verrucomicrobiaceae bacterium
CTCCCGAGGCCCTCATTCAGATCGATATGTCTGAATACATGGAGAAACACACCGCCAGCCGCCTCATTGGTGCGCCTCCCGGCTACGTCGGCTATGAAGAAGGTGGCCAGCTCTCAGAAGCGGTGCGTCGCAAGCCTTATAGCGTGGTCCTCTTCGACGAAGTCGAAAAAGCCCATCCAGATGTCATGCATCTTCTCCTTCAAATCCTCGAAGAAGGCACCGTCACTGACAACTTCGGCCGTAAAATCGACTTCAGGAATACCATCGTCATCATGACCTCCAACGTTGGCGCTGAGCAGATCAAGCGCCAATCCAGCCTCGGCTTCATGGCCATGCAGCAGGACTCAGCTGATAATGAAAGCATCAAAAGCAAGATCAACGAGGCCGCTAAAAAATACTTCAAGCCCGAATTCCTCAACCGCCTCGACGACCTCGTCGTCTTCCGCATGCTGGAGCGCACGGAGTTGGCACGCATCGTCGATCTCGAAGTCAGCAAGGTTGTTGCCCGTGTGAAAAAGAAGAACATCGCCATCAGCCTCGACGAGCCTGCACGCGAGTTCCTCATGAAGGAAGGCTACGACCCGCAATACGGTGCCCGCCCAATGCGACGCGCTGTCGAGAAGCACATCGAGGACCCGCTTGCCGAGCACATGCTCCGTGGAGACGTCCGCGAGGGCGATGTCGTCAAAGTCACCTTTGATGCCGAAGCCAAGCGCCTCAAATTCAGCACGGATCGCATCGCAGAAGAAGCGTCTGTTTCTGAAAAAAGCTCTTCTTGATCGGAGCTAGCGTTCCTCGACCCAACTTGGTGCTGGGTAACTCCCCAGCACCTTGACGCAGGCTGATTGAGCCTCCAGCACGCTGATGGCTTGCTGGATGGCGAGGTCTTCAAAATGACCGCTGACTTCCAAAAAGAAGCGCACCTGAGTGCCTCCGCCGCGCATGGGTCGATTCTCAATTTGGCGCACATTGACGTCCTTGGAGACAAAGACTTGCAGCACTTCCATCAGTGCACCCAAACGGTCACTGGCATCCACCATCAGCATGGTATTGTCATTACCTGAGGGCGGACCAGAGCGCCGACCAAGGATGATGAAGCGTGTCTGAGTGGCGTATTCTCGTGGTGAGCTCGCGAGCACCTTAAGTCCGTGCAATTCCGCACCAAGAGGAGTTCCCAAAGCCGCAACGGTTGCATCTTGAGCCGCAATCGCGGCCGCCTCACTTGAATTGGCACTCTCCAACAACCGTGCACTCGGAAAAGCACTCATCAGCCACGGCTTGCAGTGCGCCAACATCTGTGGATGCCCATGGATGGCTGAAATCTCGACAGCACTCATCTGTGCCATAACCGCAGCATCGGCTTTCCACAAAATTTCCGCATAAATCTGCAGCGCACTGTCTGCCAGATGATCCAGCGTGTGGTGCACCGCCCCATCTGAAGAGTGCTCGATCGGCAGCACACCATAGTCCGCCATCTGTGCCGCCACGCGGCCAAACACACCCTCCGTGCTCGCCTCTGAGATATACTCAACGCAGTGACCAAATTTATTTACCGCAACCTGATGCGTCCAAGAACCCGCTGCACCCAGAAATGCGATCTTCAAGCTGTCCTCCAATGCCAGAGCCGCACTCATCACCTCGCGGAAAATGGCCCGGATCGCACGCTCAGTGAGCTTTCCTTTTTGCGCAGCATTCAGTTCCACCAACTTGCGCAGCAACTTGTCCTCACGCCCCGGCACATAAATGTCCAGATCATCCTTACGCTTGATCTCACCCACCGCATGCACCAGTTCAGCACGCTCATTGAGCAGCGCTAAAAGCTTTTGATCGATGCGGTCGATCTGGATGCGGACATCTTCAAGTGACATAGCCGCAGTGTGCGAGGTTTCGTGATTAATCTCCAGTGCTGATTTCTTCAGCCGCAGGTGTTTCAGCAGCCGTCACCACCGGAGCCAGCGCTAATTGTTCTTCTTGTGGAGGTGCTTCAGCGCCAGGCTGCTCTGAATCCGCCGTGGGCAATTTCACGCGACGTAGTTCCGTCGCATTCGGCATGTCATCCAGCGACTTCACTCCAAAGTGGTCAAGGAAGGCCTCGGTCGTGCCATACAGCAGCGGTCGCCCCGGCAAATCTGCGCGTCCTTCAATCTTCAACAAGCCGCGATCAATCAACTGCTGAACCATCGCATCAACAGACACGCCACGCACCGCTTCGATACCCGCTTTGGTGATTGGCTGTCGGTATGCAACGATGGCTAGCGTCTCCAACGCCGGTTGGCTCAGTCGCTGCACTTTTTTTCCAGGATAGAGAGCTCGGCACCACTCCGCATACTCACCACGGGCACAGAGTCGCCAGCCGTTCGTGCGTTCGACCACCGTGAATGAGTGCTTTTCCGCATCATAACGTGCAATGAGCGCATCCAGAGCCGCACCCACCTGATCATCCGTGGTTTCTGCTAAAGGAGCCACCCATTCGGGTGCTTCACCAGCCTCTTGAATGTCCTTGGCTGTATCCTTCACAGCAGCACACATCTGCGGCACACCCAATGGTTCCTGGGTGGCAAAAAGTAGAGCTTCAACGATCGAAATCAGTTCCATGAGAAAGGGGCAGGTATCCTCAAGCGAGGCAGCGCGTTGAGTCAATTCAGAATAGCCTTCTCCGCCGACCTATCCATGCCGCCGATACCACGACAGACACCAAAACCAGCCCCAACCACGGCCACCAGACCGTGCGCGGCATCAATGCGATGGCCTTGCTCTGGTCTCCAGGCAGCAGGAGCATCCACTTAGGCTTCTGCTCCTCATCCATCCACAGCATTACGTCGTGCAGCCGCCCTTTAGGCAGCTCAAAGACCAATGCGCTCTCCGCAGCCTGCCACTCCCAGGTTGCTGTGATCAGATCATGTTGCGCACCGTCCTCTGGGATTGGGAAAATGGCCACTGGAGCTAAATCCGCCCACCCTTCTCGTCTTTGAATGCGTCTGCACTCCTCAGGAAGCGGCACCCACACACCGCCCGCTTGCACCCGCAAAGGATCACGCAGCGCATCCCGCGCCGCAGTTTCATCCGCGATCATCGGATTCTGCGCAAAGTCCGCCGTGACCTCCAGACGCACCCGCGCCTCTGGCAGCAGAGTGACTTTTGCCACCAGATACTCCATGCCATGCCCAAAAGCACACAGGGGGGCCAAAACGGCTCCCCCTGCGGCAAGAATGATGCTGAACCGCAAAGCGGTCATTATTTCCTCAGGTTCCAGCGCAGCACGCGGCCCCACTTGTTCCATTCCGTTTCGAGAATATTGCCATCGTTGTCGAAGGTAATGCCATGCGGACTTGTCACCACGCCCTGCTGCCAGTCTTTCGGCTCAATGCCAGGTGTGTTCGTCGGTTTCGGACTCGTGCCGAGATCCGCCACGCGCTTGTTGTCTTTATCCCACACGCTCACATTGCCCGCGATTTCCGCCACGCACATCAGGCTGCCATGGAAGCTGGCACTACTTGGATTACGCATCTCCACAGCGATCTCACCGATGAAATTGCCTTCCAAGTCCGTGTGCAGCATCCGCTTGTGACCACGGTCGCAGATCATCACTCGCGCCGGCTCAAAGCGACGGTCGATGAAGACCTTGTGCGCATTAGCCAGCTTCAAAGGTTCACCCGGCCCACCAAAGACCTTCTTGAACTTGCCATCGCGGCTAAAGACGAAGATGAAGCTCTGGCCATAGCCATCGACCACATAAATATCACCATTTGCGGCCACATCACAGTTCGTCAGCTTCAGTCCCTTACCGGCTTTATCGGCAGGGAATTCTGACGTCGGAATCGTCATCACCACGGTGCCATCCAGCGTGCACTTGATCACCTTCTGCTCACCTAACACTGCCGCAAAGATGAACTCACCATCCCCATCCTTCCGAATCACAAAGCCATGGAGCGATGCAGGCAAAGCCAAGACTTTGCTGAACTTGCCGTCTTTGCCATAGACCTGAATCCCAGCATCCTTGTCCTGCACCGAGACATATATCAGACCCGCCGAGTCCACGGCGATCTCACCATGCCCATTGCCGATCGTTTCTTTGCCCGGCGGAGGCTGGATGAAGTTGGGAACGAACTCGTAAGCCACTTCAGCAGCAGCGCTGCTGGCAAAGGCCACGAACGACAGGAGGGAAAGAATGGGTTTATTCATCAGGCCTATTCAAACGAATTCAATCAACCAAGTCAATCATCGAGCTTTCACTTCATGCAGATGATTCAGCGCCAAATGGACTAATCTCCATATTTCAACTCGACCTCGACTTCTTAAATCCACTAGCGACGCTCAGATGTGGAGTAAATTGCCTTCTCCGCTGCTGCCAATGAATTTGCTAAACCATTAGGTCCGAGGTCAAATTTTTCACAAATATCATCTGGAAGCAAATCGTAGGCCACCATACCAACCCCGTCAGAATGGATGAAATTGATCTGACCATCATCGATTTTCAGAATTTTTGCATCTTTGAGTACTTTTCCGTTATGCAATTTGATCTCAGGGTAGCTACTTCCCACGCCAATCGTGCGAGCATTGTCCACTAAAGAGCGCATGGACTTTACCAAGTATTTGAATTCACCTTCGAAACCGCGAAACCTTTTCTGCATCTCTTCTTTTTTTGCGGAAAAGGGTGCAGACCGTGCCTCTGCCATTTGCGCTCTGGAAATAAAAGCTTCAATGCGCTCCCACTCGCCTTTGATATGCTTCACCGACTCACGCATTTGAGTCAGCTTTCCTTTTGTTTCTTGGAGAGAGCGATTTGCATCGTCCACACCTTGAAAATACTGCATTCCAGAAACGACTGCAGCGATGAGGCTCACCAAGATTATAGCGGTCCAAAATTTGGTTGCTTCCATGAATGCAGGTTGAATGAATTTGAAATCAGCGAGTATATCGAGCTTTATACGCGTCGACTTTAGGGCGGTAAATTGCAATGGCCCCCTCTAATGCTATGACCCATTTGCTTAGAACATTAACCTCTTGTTCCACAAAAGCCGCCGCTCTCTCACTATTCGTCGCCTGATTCTCAAGAGTCATTGTGAGTTGGGTGCCTTGTGGACCAAGTGATTTAATTTTTTGTTCGTAAGCGGTGTACTCCGCCCATACCCTCTGACTCTCAGCCTCCGCAGCATCCTTTTCTGCCTTAATCTCTTTGTGCCGGTTGCAAGCGGTAAGAGAGAGACTGACCAGCATCACCGAAAGCATCAAAAAGCAGTTTTTTGCAAGATTGTCGTTTTGCATTTTCATTGATCAATTGATCCATTTGATTTTAGCACGAAATCGGAATCGCTCATTTCGCAGCAGCACCGGATACCGCGAAATCCTCTTCAACCTTGAGCTTTTTGTAGTCAGCGTAGAGAACAAGCAATTGCTGTTTGATTTGAGCTGCCTGTGCCCTCGCTTTTTGTTCCTCAGTCCTGAATTTAACGGTGGGCACGCCTCTTCCAGCAGCGCTTGCTGCCTGTTCGGCGTAGCTGTTGGCGTTCCTCTCCCAAGATTCCATATTGGTGCTCAGCGTTAGCGCTTGAGCGTCCATTTCAGCCAGCCTTAATCGGATCGTCTTGAGCTTGGCTTCGACCAATGAAGCCGCGGCTGGCTTTGTGGCAGCAGGAACTGGCGTGGGTTCCGAAATGGATGCACTTTTACCCGCTGCCGAAGGATCTTTAATGATTTCGTCGAGTTTTTTGATTCTTTTCACCAAGCTATTGGGGCCAAGATCAAATTGCTCGACTAATGCAGCGGGCAAATTATCGAGCGGCACGCTGCCAAAGCCTTCGCTATGGATGAACGATATTCCCGTTTCTTCGATCTTCTTGATCTGAGCATTCTTCAGTACTTTGGTGTCATTGAGTACCACATCCGGCAAGGTAGTCCCTATCGCTGCCGCGCGCACTTTTTCCACAATGGCAGGCATTGACTTGACTAGATACGCCAAATCCCCCTCCACAAGGCGCTGCTTGTTGTCGGCAATGTCTTTGCCAGTGGTGCTTTTATCAAGGCGCGTCTTGGCTGCTGTAAAATCGATCAAGGCTGCATTTAGATTGTTCCAAGAAGTGCTACGAGCCTCAAGCGACTGTTGGGCCTGTTCCAAATAGAGTCTTGCAGTGAGCATTTCGGCGTTGGCTTTATCCACCAGTTCAAAATGTCTAAAGGTAAACAAACCTCCCACGGCAAGGAAGATTCCAATGATCGGTATCCAGAGTTTGGCAAAATCCATGATCTTGTTATTTGTTTGGTTTTATTTCAAGTATTTGGCTTTCCACGTGTCCACCTTGGCGCGAATCTCCTTGAGTGAAGCCTCGCTGGCAGTCCACTTCTGAAGTTTGTTAGCAAATTCGAGTTCATTTTCGGCAGCCTTTTTATTTGCCTCCGCAGTCCGAGAAATCAGATCCGGGACAAAGCTGTTACCTTGATTCTGAGCCAGGCGAAAGTGCTCATCAATCTGGCGTAACTGCTGGTTAATGCCTTCGCGCTGGGTGTCCAAACGAGCTCGCTCCTCATCGAGCTTTTTAGCTTTATCACAGGAGCAAAGAGTTAGGCACAGTAAAAGTAGGCCGAATTTTATAGGATAATTCTTCATGAAACTTTTCAGTGATAACGGTTGCAAGAGAGATTCGTCAACGCAGAA
>JANOBP010000171.1:0-7630 GCA_031411715.1 Verrucomicrobiaceae bacterium
CGCACGCCCTTCGCTCAAGGCAACAATGGCCGCGACCACAACCCCTACGGCTTCACCGTCTGGATGGCTGGTGGCGGCGTCAAAGGCGGTCACGTTTACGGCTCCACCGATGAGTTTGGATACAACGCCACTGAGAACGTCTGCACCGTCTATGACCTCTGGGCCACCGTGCTTCATCAAATGGGCATCGACCACGAACAACTCACCTACCGCTTCAGCGGCCGCGATCTCCGGCTAACTGACGTGCATGGGAATGTGCTGCGGGACATCATTGCGTGATGAATGCCTCGCTCTCACGCCGCCAGATGCTCACCAGCGCCTCCACGGGCTTTGGGATGGCAGCGTTGGCGGGTTTGATGCAGGCGGAGACGCCGAGGGTGCATCGGGCGAAGCGTTTTGCGCCGAAGGCACGCAGCGTGATCTTTTGCTACATGAGCGGCGGCGTGTCGCACATCGACTCGTTTGATCCGAAGCCGCTGCTCGAAAAATACGCGGGCAAACCGATGCCCGGCGAGGTGAAGAAGACGCAGTTCAACAACAATGGCACCGTCCAGCCCGCGCACTGGGCCTACAAGCGCCACGGCCAGTGCGGCATGCCGGTGAGCGACCTCTTTCCGCACGTGGCCACAGTGGCGGACGAGTTGTGCGTGATCCGCAGCATGACGGCGAAATTCAGCGAGCATGCGCAGGGCAATTTCTTCATGCACAGCGGATTTCCCTTCGTCGGCTACCCCAGCGCCGGTGCGTGGGCCAGCTACGGCCTCGGCACCGAGTCGCGTGATCTTCCGGGCTACATCGTGCTGCAAAGCGGCGGTGCCAGCGTGCCGCATGGCGGCGTCGGCTTGTTCAGCAATGGATACCTTCCAGCTCAGCATCAGGCCTCCATCATCAAGGTCGATGAGGCCGAAGCAGTGAAAAACATCCGCCCGCAGGAGCCTTTCGTCACGCAGCGCAAGCGTCTCGACTTCATCAGTGCGATGGACCGTCGCTTTGCCGCCACCACGCTGCACGACACGCATGTGGAGGCCGCCATCGCGAACTACGAACTCGCCTGGCGCATGCAGTCCGCCGTCCCCGAACTTTGCGACCTCTCCGGCGAATCCGCCGCGACCCAAAAGCTCTACGGCATCGACCAAACCGGCACCACCACCGCCGCCTACGGCCAGCAGTGCCTGATTGCGCGGCGATTGGTCGAGCGAGGTGTGCGTTTCATCGAGCTGAGTTGCCTGCCGCAGAAGATCGGAGCCGGACAAGGCCCCAACCCGTGGGATCAGCACGGCGAGATCAAAAAAGGCCACGGCAACATGGCCCGCCAGGTCGATCAGCCCATCGCCGCGCTCGTCAAAGACCTCAAATCACGCGGCCTGCTGGATAGCACCCTCGTCGTCTGGGCAGGCGAATTCGGCCGCACGCCTTTTGCCCAAGGCAGTGATGGTCGCGACCACAACCCCTCCGGTTTCACCATCTGGATGGCCGGCGGCGGTATCAAGCCCGGCCACATCTACGGCGCCACCGACGACTTCGGCTATCACGCCATCGAAAACGCCTGCACCGTCTATGACATGTGGGCCACCGTTCTCCATCTCATGGGTATGGACCACGAACAACTCACCTACCGCTTCAGTGGCCGCGACCTGCGGCTCACGGATGTGCATGGGAATGTGCTGCGGGATGTGATCGCGTAGCCTCGCCGGCGGCTACTGATTGTTGCTGCCTTTTGAGGGAGTCGCTTTGCGCGTCCCGGCTTCACGGTCAAGCACTAGCAGGCTGGCGGCATCGTTGCCGGCGAGCTTGAGTCGGTCGAGCATGTCGCGGACAGTTTTTTCTTCTTCGATCTGCTCGTTGAGGAACCAGAGAAGAAGATTCTTTGAGGAGTGATCTTTGACAGACTCGGCCACATCATAGAGGTCGTTGATCTGCTGCGTGACCTTCTGCTCCTGCTTGAGGCTTGTCTCGAACACATCCATGGGGCTTTTGAACCCGGCCTTGGGCTTGTCGATGGGCTGGAGCTCGACCTTGGCATCACGATCCACGACGTATTGGTAGAACTTGAGCGCGTGCATCGTCTCCTCGCGGCTTTGATTGAACATCCAGCTCGCAAAGCCGGAGTAGGGCGTCTGCTCAAACCACGCCGCCATGGCGAGGTAAATGTAGCTGGAGGCCATTTCGTTGTTGATCTGCTCGTTGAGCAGCTTGGTGAGTTTGGGATTGAGTGTCATAGGGGTGAGAAGATGAAACAGCAGCAGCCCATTCATGCAAGCCGTGAAGTGAGGATGAAATGCTTTGCTTCCTGCCATCTTAGGGCAGTATGCGCGCCCTTCTAGAGCGCCATGTCCCCAGCCCCGCATACCAACCATCCGCAGCATGTCCGGCGGAATTTTGTATGCCATTGTATGGAAGGCGGCCTCTACATGGGTGGCGTGGCGTTTTTGCAGCCGGAAACGGTCATGCCAAAGATGGTCGAGTCGCTGCATGGGAACTCATTCGTCATCGCGCTGATGCCCGTGCTGCTTGCCGCGACATTTTCGACGATGGGACTGTTCTTTTCGCCCAAAGTGGAGCGGTTAAGGCATTTTAAGCCATGGGTGCTCACTTTTGGCCTGCTGCAGCGCCTTCCCTATCTCATTGCCGGGCTGGTGCTCTGGTATGCGGATCATCTAGAGGGCTGGTTGCTCCCCGTCGTAGTGCTGGCTCCGCTTTGCTCCGGCCTCATTGGCGGCATCGGCGTGGTAGCCTGGATGGAAATGGTCACACGCATGGTGCCTGAGCGCATCCGTGCCGCAGGCTGGGCCGCGCGTTACATCATGCAGGCATGCATCGGCATGGGAGCAGGCACGGTGATCCATCAGGTGCTCACGCAGATGCCCGGCCCCCGAGGCTACGCGGTGCTGCATCTCATCACGTTCGGCTTCTTGTTCCTTTCCTGGCTGGCTCAAGTGCCGATGAAGGAGCCGCACCACGTGATCCCAACACACGCGCCGCAGCCCTATTGGCAGTATTTGCGCAGCCTTCCAAAGATGCTGATGGCGCAGCCTTTTTTGCTGCGCCTCATCGCCGCACGCTTCACGGGCATGGGGTATCTGATGATGGTGTCCTTTCTCACCATTCATGCGCTCCATGTCACGCATAGTGCAGAGGCTGATGTAGGGCACTTCGTCACGCTGCAAAACGTCGGTGCCATTCTCGGCAGCATGTTGGCAGCTTGGCTGGGTTACCACAGCGGCGGGCGTGTCTTGCTAATCTACTCGCGCCTCATCTGCATGGCTTTGTGCCTCTGGTGTTGCTTCAACCATGCTTTCGGCGGTTTCCTAGCCTCTTACTTTGTGCTCGGCTTTGGCTTATTTCTCGACCGCGTGGGTGATCTGACCCTGACCGCCGAATTATGCCCACTGGAGCGGCGCTCGACGTATCAGGCCATCCTGGGCTTCTGCAATGTGTGGTCTCTCATCCTCGCCACCAGCCTCAGCGGCTTTGTTTATCGCCAAACGAGTTCCTTCATCGCCGTGGCATCAGTCGCAGGCCTTTTCGCGCTCACTTCCACTTTCATCCTCATGGGCATCCCTGAGCCACGACTCACTCGGAGCGCTCAATCGTAGCGCGCATCTGCCCTTTGCAGTCAGGATAGGCCTGACGCGGCTTATACTCATGGATTTGCTGCTGACGCAGCTCAGCTAGTTCTTTGTGCACGGTAGCGACGATGACACGGCCAGTCTCATGCACTTCTTCAGCCATCTTGAAGCCAAGCTCGATGGAGTGACCAAAAATATCCTCCAGCATCTCCACCACGTAGCGGTGCGTGTGATGGGGATCATCTAGCAGGATGACATGCCATGGCGGTTCCTGCTTCGGCTGTTTGATCGGCTCCGTAAGCTGCCGCTTCGGCGGTGGCGTGATGATGGTGGCGTTGCGGATCTTTTCCATGGTCAGCATGGACTTAAAGCGGTTCACGTCCGGTGGCTTCGACGAATTGCTGCGCCAGCCCCTTGTAAGCCTGCTGCCATTGATCAACGACTCGCTGCAGTTCCATCGTCTGCCGCTCCAATAAGGCAATGCGCCGCAGGCTGGCATCATCTGAAAGTGTGGCACGGTCATACTGCGTCCCAACAAAACTCGTCGCTGCGCTACGCGTGTGGTGAGGGCTGGCTTGGAAGTAATTCAGGTCACCGAGTCGGGCCTCGGAATTGTCGAGGCAGTTGATGATCGTCACGTTCTCGTCGATCTCACCAGTGGCGAGGAATTCTTGGATCGTGGCCACGTTAGTGGGGCCGTATAGATAGTTATCCGGCATCTGCACCAAGTGATCCATCTTCAGCTCAGGGATCATTGGCGCACGCTGCCAGGTCTGGCGGCCATCGGAGGAGATCTTGTCCAGAGGTGAGATTTTGGCCTCCGAAGCCCAACTGATCAGCGCTTCTAAATTCGACGGGCCAAAGACTTCTTTATCGGATGCTTTGAGGAGAAACCATGTGCGTGCTTGCATGCGCCAAAATATTCCCACTCGCCCATATGCCAAGTGGCAATATGCCGTAAAAACATCGAACTCAGCCGCGTTGACTGCCTTCCCAATGATTCGCCCTCTTCTCGCACTCCTGCTCTCCTCCCTCTCTCTCTCTGCTGCCGAGCCCGCCGCCTTCACGATCAAGACGATGACAGCACAGATGAAATACGACACCGCGGAGCTTCTCGCATCTCCCGGACAGTCTATGAAGATCACCTTCGAAAACGGTGACGACCTCCCGCACAATCTGGTCTTCTGTCAGCCAGGCACCGACACCGCTGCCATGGCGCTGAAGCAGTTGGAGAAGCCGGAAGAGGCCGTGAAGCGCAATTTCCTCCCGGATGATCCGCGCATTTGGGCACACAGCAAGATGCTCAATCCGCACGAAAAAGAGACCATCAGCTTCACCGCACCTGAAAAGCCCGGCACCTACCCCTACGTCTGCACCTTCCCCGGTCACGCGCTCACCATGCGGGGCGAGCTGAAGGTCGAGAAAGCTGGAGAAGGCCTCCAAGACCTCCACTTTGCTCTCTACCTCGGCAATTGGAAGAACCTGCCCGACTTTTCCAAACTCAAACCACACCGCGAAGGCAAGGTCGAGGACAACCTCATCGCCGTGAAGCTCGATGACTACAAAAACGAGTTCGGCGTGGTCTTCACCGGCAAATTGAACGCTCCCAAGAAAGGTGCTTACCGCTTCTTTGTCGCCAGTGACGACGGCGCACGCATCCTCATTGATGACAAGGAAGTCGTCACCAACGACGGCATTCACCCTGCCAGCGACATCAAGGAAAAAGGCCTGCAACTCGAAAAGGGAGAGCACACCTTCCGCCTCGAGTATTTCCAAGGCGGAGGCAACATTGAACTCTTCGCCGCCTGGAAAGGAGCTGACTTCCAGATCACTCCACTCTCCAAGTGGGTGCATCCTGATGCTGCCAAGGGCGGCAAAAAGAAAAAGAACAACGACGTCACCCCCATCCCGCTCGTCGTGAAGGACGAAGCCGTCATCTACCGCAATTTCATTCAAGGGGCCGGCAACCGCGCCATCGGCGTCGGCTATCCCGGCGGCGTCAACATCGCCTGGAACGCCGAGAGCATGAACCTCTCACTCATTTGGCGCGGAGCCTTCATGGATGCTGGACGCCATTGGAACTCACGCGGTGGCGGCCATGAAAAGCCACTCGGCTATGACGTCCTCCAACCCACGGGTGAATGCACTCCAGCCTTCCACATCACCGACAAACCGGAAGCTGAATGGCCCAAATTCGACAAATCCACCCGCTTCGAAGGCTTCCAATGGCAAGGCTACAGCCTCGATGCCAAACGCAGCCCCACCTTCCGCTACACCTGGCGCGGTGCCGAGGTCGAAGAAAGCTTCACAAGCGAAGGCAATACCAAGCTCACCCGCACCATCAAAATCACCGGCCAACTGCCAGCCAACGCATGGTATCGCATCGGCAGCGGCTCATTTGAAAGCAAAGACGGCAGCTTCCTCGCCAAATCAGCCACCCACTACCTCATCACCGCCACAGGAGCCCAACTCGCCGGTCAAAACCTCGTCCTCCCAGCCAAAGCCAACACGCTGACCATCACCTACCAGTGGGCTCAGTAGCGCCTGCGCCGCGGGACTTGGAGACTTGGAGATTCTGAGACTTTGAGACTGGGAGACATGAGACTAGAGCGTCCATTTGCTGGAGTTGACAGCCTTAGAGACGAGCAAGCGGACTCCCAGTAATCGGACGCCAAAAACGACTGGTCGTTTGGCTCAAACGCATCATCGGATGCCGCAAACGAATGTTCGTTTTGCTCAAAGCAATGTTCGGATGCCGCAAACGAATGTTCGTTTTGGCCTTTCCAACGACCGTCTGGCAGGCTGTCAAAGCGGTGCGACAGGAGGGTGAAGACGGTTGGGGCGCTTGCATGGGCCAATCATCCGCCGACATCCGCTTTGGCGGAAAGGGACCACTGGCGACACCTTTTGGCATGGCTGATACCGCCAAACCCTGTCGCTAGGCGGGCCCTTTGCTGTAAGCCAGTGAATAGCCCTCGAAACCGAATGCGTTGGCTATGGTGTCTTGAAAGTTCAATCACAGGATTTATGGCTCAGAAGCACGCAAGATTGGATAACCGCAGAGCCATCAGGTCATGCTCCTCCGTGGTTGAATGAGTGTCCGCAGCCTCCGCGCACCCGCCAAGAGCCTGTCAGAAAGTTTGTGTGGAGGGGGAAACCCGAGGACAGGAATAGATGAGAAGAACCAAAACGAAGGAAGACAAAGCGCTTGATGAGGCGCTGGACGTATTGATCGCCAAAAGTGGCCATTCACCGGAGGCGATCATGGGAGACCAAGGCCTGCTGGCGCAGCTGACCAAGAGATTGGTCGAGCGGGTGCTGGGAGCCGAGCTGACCCATCATCTCAAAACGGGGCGCAGCCCCACCGAAGCCGTGCTCGACGAGCAAGGCGAACGAGCCGAACCCGACGGCAACTGCCGCAACGGCTTCAGCGCGAAGACGGTGCTGGGGGACAGTGGCAAGATGGACATCGACGTGCCGCGAGATCGACACAGTAGCTTCGAGCCGCTGCTGGTGCCCAAGTGGCAGAAGAAGCTACCAGGCTTTGAGGGCAAGATCATCGCGCTTTACGCACGCGGCATGACGGTGCGCGACATCAAAGCCATGCTTGAGCAGCAATACCGCATCGAGGTCAGCCCCGACTTCATCAGCAGCGTGACCGATGCCGTGCACGCCGAGGTCACCGAGTGGCAAAACAGGCCGCTAGAACGGATGTATCCGCTAGTGTTCTTCGACGCCTTGCGCGTGCGCATTCGCGACGAAGGCACGGTGCGCAACAAAGCCGTGTATCTCGCCCTGGGAGTCGCTGCCGACGGCACGCGCGAGGTGCTGGGCCTGTGGATCGAGCAGAACGAAGGGGCCAAGTTCTGGCTCAAAGTCATGAACGAGCTGCGCAATCGCGGCGTCGAGGACGTGCTCATCGCCGTGGTGGATGGGCTCAAAGGCTTCCCCGAAGCCATCACCGCCGTGTTCCCCGAAGCGCAGGTGCAGACCTGCATTGTGCACCTCATTCGCCATAGCCTTACCTACTGCAGCTACAAGGAGCGCGAAGCCGTTGCCGC
>JANOBP010000172.1:0-6905 GCA_031411715.1 Verrucomicrobiaceae bacterium
GCAACTCATTCAGAAAATCAAAGAGGCCGAGGCCTCCAAAGAAGCCGCACGCCTTGCTTCCGACCAGGCTGCTTACACTTCCATCAAAGCCGCTGAAGCTTCCAAGCAATCTGCCGAACTTCGCGCTCAGGAAATTCTCACTTTGGCCGACGCACGTCAAGAATCCGCCACCAAGGATGCTGCTGCCGAAAAATCCCTCGCCGAAGGCAAAACTGCCACTTCGGCCGCCGTTGGACTTGGCGAAGCTCAAGTATCTCTCGCCTAAGCCGAAGCCTCGCAGAAGCAAGGCACCGTCGATGCCGAGATCACTCAACTTAAGCTCGCTGCCGAAGCCGATGGCATCACCAAGAAAGCACAGGCCATGAAGCTTCTCGAAAACGCCGGTCGCGAGCACGAGGAATTCAAGCTCACGCTCGAAAAAGACAAGGCCATCGCCCTGGCCGAAATCCACATCCAGAAAGACATCGCCGCCGCCCAGGCCGGTGTGCTCGGAGAAGCCATGAAATCCGCCAAGATCGAGATCGTCGGCGGCGAAACTCAGTTCTTCGACAAGATCACCAACGCCATCGGCAACGCGAAAGCCATCGACCGCATGGTCGAAGGTAGCCGCACTCTTACTGACGTGAAGGAGACCTTCTTCAATGGCGATCCAGATTACTTCAAAGCTCAATTGAAGACCATCGTCGATCAGTTTGGCCTCACCTCCGAAGACACCAAGAACCTCACCTTGTCAGCCTTGTTCGCGAAGCTGATTGGCCTCAATCCTGACGCCACCACGCTAAACAAACTCACTAGCATGATTGGTGCCGCCAGCCGTTTTGGCCTGACCGAGCAAACGGTGGCTGGATTGCTCACCGCAAAGGCTGCGAAGAAGTAGAATCTCAGTCGCTCATGTCATCGACACTCAAAGCTTACATTCAAAAGTTTCTGGCTGATACTCCGCACAAAACTGGAGAAACTGTCCAGTTTGGCTGGCTGTGGTTTCGAATCGTTAATGAAGGTTCTCCACCAGAGATCGAAACATTTGACATGAAACAGATGGCTTCATTTACGACTGATTTCAGCGAGGCGGAGCGCATCCATCACGAGCAGTGGCAAATGGTGACTCGCTTTGGTGTTGAGCCTGATGACTGGAGTCTAATGAACACGGCATTGGTTTCAAAGAACTATGTGCCTGGCCAGTCCAAAGTCTTCTTGAGGCATGATGCCTCATCTGGAGGTGCGGACAGTGGCTGGTATGTGGGCATTTATGATGACTCATTGGATATGGACGACGTGAACTCTGTAGATATCCGCTCTCTTTATGAATTGACCATTCATGATATGCGCATGGCTCCCTACTGGCTTCTTCCTTCAGGATTCATGATTAATTTAGACACCGGTAAGGTGGAACAAGCTTCCGCATGAAATTCAGAACTTTGGACTGCTAATGGCCGAAACGCTTCCATCACCCCAAACCTCGCCCCAGCTTGAAGCTGGCGCTTACGAAGTCATTCGTCAGCGCTTGAACAAGCACGGCTCTGAACTCCAGCGTCGGCTCGATCTTCTCAACAACGATCGTAAAGCTGAGTTCGGTGGTATCGAGACGGCGCTGCTGACGACGACGCGACTCACGACGGACAACAACTGTGTGCCGCGTGATATGGCTGCGATTGGACCAAAACGCTTTTTGTTTGGCTACAATGTCCATCTCGGACTGCGCACGACGATGAAGATCGAGGATGTCTTCGCGGTGGTGGACTACCAGGATGGTGATCACAGCTTCCACACCAACAAAGATGCCATCCTTGGCGATGCTCAGTTCGCGGAGGACTTCGCTTACCTCTACAACTACTACAAGCATGCCACTTTCCTGAAGTTTCACCGCATCGGGCCGCATCTCTACATGGGCTTTCAGGTGGGACAGCGGGCGACGGAGGTCAAAACATTCAAATGGCTCGTCGATGATGAAAAAGGCACGCTGAAATACCTCGGCAACCGCAGCGACCACGAGTTCGTCTTTCCCACGCCGCAGGAGTTCGTCTGGAAGAAGGCTACGCGCGACATGTATCGCCACGGCGAGCATCCGCACATCAGCATTGAGGATCGTGTTTTTGTCGAGACCATCGGCGGCGACCTCACGGTCAAAGTCGAAAACAACACGGCCACGGGTCGTGGCATCTACAACGAACTGGTCGAAAACAAGGATCAGACACTCGACGATGCCGAAGTGCATTACGCCATCGTCGGCAACCTCATCCTGATGAAGGTGCTGCCGTATCAGGAGAAGACCTGGCGCCACCTCGTCTTCAATGAGCGCACACGAGAGGCACATCGCATTGATAGCATCGCTGAGAGTTGCGTGCTGTTGCCGGACGATCATGGCATCCTCTTCCCTCACGGTTACGTTCTGCAAACCGGCGAGGTGCGCCGCTTCGATACGGGCTTGCCACCGATGCGTTTCGAGAAGCGCATCTCGGCTGCGAATGGTGAAGACACGTTGTTTGTATTCTCGCATCTCGAGAGCGGCTCCTACTTGCTTCTTAGCTACAATCTCATCACGCAGAGCATCGCCACACCGCAGCCATGCCATGGCTTCAGCCTCTTCCCCACGGGCGAACTCGTGCTCTTTGATGCCGACGCAGAGCCACGCAAGCACCACGTCATTCAGATCTGGCGGACACCTTATCTCACCGCCGATATCAGCGAGGCCAAGGCATCCCAGACCTTCCTCAGCAAGATTGGAAATGCTGAAATCGTCCGTGCCATGGCTGAGTGCCGCGGTGTGCTCACATTGCTGGCAAAGGACGATTCGTTCTCCGGTCTTTACGTCGAACTCGTGCGCTCCTGCGGCGATATTTCCGACAGTTACTTTTGGGTAGGCAAAGAAGAGGCACACAATCTCAAGGAGACACTCACCGAGGTCAAAACGACGGCTGAGGCGGCTCTTGGCGAGTTTGAAAAAGTGCGCCGCATGAGAAAGACGGCTGCGGACCAAACCACAGCGCTGCAAGAAAAGTCACACAAGGCTTTCGGCTCTGCAGCAAACACCGACCCGAGCGATATCCTCGGCTTTGTGCAGCTCTTAACCACGCTACGTGAGCTGCGTGGTCAAATCATCGCCCTGCGTGATGTGCGCTACACCGATGCAGCGGTGATCGACCAGATGGACAAGTCGGTGGCCGAGGGAACGGACAAGCTCAGCGCCAAATGCGTGACCTTCCTGCTCAAGCCAGAGGCGCTCGATCCGTATCGAAAACAAATCAGCGAACAGCAGTCTCGTGTCCCGACGTTGGCGAAGGTCACCGAGGCTCAAGAGGTCGAAGACGCCCTGGCCAAGTCCAGCAGCGAACTGGAGATGCTCACCGCCATCGTCGGTGGCCTAAAGATTCAAGATGCCACAGAGACCACGCGCATCATTGAGGGTATCAGCACTCTTTTTGCGCAGCTCAATCAGGTGCGCAGTGTGTTGCGGAACCGCCGCAATGATTTGGCGAAGACCGAAGGTGCGGCGCAATTTCAGGCGCAGCTCAGCTTGCTCAGTCAGAGCGTGCTGAACTACCTCGAAGTGGCCACCACGCCAGAAAAGTGTGATGAATCACTCACTCGCGTGCTGGTGCAGATCGAGGAGATGGAGACCAAGTTCTCCGACTTCGATGACTACGCTGCTGAGTTGATCAAGAAGCGCAAGGAAGTGCAGACGGCCTTTGAATCGAGACGTCAAAGCCTCACCGATGCACTGAATCGCCGCTGTGGCAGCCTTGGGCAGTCCGCGGAGCGCATTCTGACGAGCATTCGCAATCGCTTGGCCAATTTTGCCAAGCCGGAAGAAGTCCACGCCTGGCTCGCTGCGGATGCCATGGTGGCCAAGCTGCGCGACCTCGTCGAAGAACTGCGCAAGCTCGGCGACAGCGTGCGGGCTGATGAACTGGGAACGCGGTTGAAAACCGTGCAGCAGGACTCGCTGAAGCAGATTCGCGATAAGTCGGAGATCTTTGTTGGAGGCGGAGATTTGATCCAGCTAGGCCAGCATCAGTTCAGTGTGAACAAGCAGCCACTTGAGCTGGCCATCTTGCCACGTGATGGCGGATTAGCCTTTCACCTCACTGGCACGCGATTCTTTGAGAAAGTCGAGAACGCAGAGCTGGAAAACCAGCGTAGTGTCTGGGATCAAGCCGTCGTCTCGGAGAATGAGCAGGTTTATCGCGCTGAATATCTCGCGTGGCAGATGCTGAAGACTGGTAGCGACGATGTGTCTGCTTTCATGGCCCAACGCTATGATGAAGGCTACACCAAGGGCGTGCATGACCACGATGCCGCGCTGCTTTTGAAGCCACTGCGGGAGATGCAGACGGCACTTGGCCTGCTAAGGCATTCACCAGCCGCACGCGGTTATGCGCGGCTGTTCTGGCATTCGTGGGCGGAAGATGAGGATAAAAAGGCTCTATTTTCACGCATGCAGTCAAAGGGCCGGATGCGGGAGTTTTTTGGCGAAAAGACAGTGCATCCTGATGAGCTTCTTCTGAAGCGCATCTTCACTTTTGCTGCGGTGGATGCACTCCCTGTCGCCGCGTGCCTGCTCGATGAATTACAGTCCAAAACGCACTTCACACGCTCAGCCGCTGCTTTGGAGATGCTGCGGACGTTTCGAAAGGAACTGACCGCGAAGCGGGCAGTGAAGGACTTCGAAACAACGATGAGCGAACTCGCCGCACAGCCGCTGCTGGCCTTTGAGATTGCTTTGGAGTGGCTGACGGCCCTGAATCCGAGTGTGGATCGTGGTGTGCTAATCGAAACGGCGGCGATGGTCGTCACCAACGATCAACCACCTGCCGCAACACCCACAGAGCCTGTCTCTCGCGTAACGATCAGCGGTTTCACCGGTACGCATGGCCGAATCAGCGAGGCGAAGATGGAACTCGATTACCATGAGTTCACCACACGCCTGCAAAGCTATGAAAGCGAAGTCGTGCCTGCCTATACGGCTTTCCAAAAACTGAAACACTCATTAGCGGAGGCGCGGAGAAAGGATCTGCGACTGGATCAGTTCAAGGCAGGCGTGCTCAGCTCGTTCGTGCGGAATCGCCTGATCGATCAGGTGTATCTACCGCTCATCGGCGCGAATTTGGCCAAGCAACTCGGTGCCGCAGGCAAGGACACGCGCACGGACCGCATGGGCATGTTGCTGCTCATCTCACCTCCAGGTTACGGCAAAACAACGCTGATGGAATACATCGCCAGCCGACTTGGCATCACGCTGGTAAAGATCAACGGGCCAGCATTGGGGCATCAGGTGACATCGCTTGATCCGAGTGAGGCGCGCAATGCGTCAGCGAGAGAAGAAATCGAGAAGCTGAACCTCGCCTTCGAGATGGGTGACAACGTCATGATTTATCTCGATGACATCCAGCACACGAATCCCGAGTTTTTGCAAAAGTTCATCCCACTGTGCGACGGCACGCGCAAGATCGAAGGCGTCTTCAAAGGTGAGGCAAAGACCTACGACCTACGCGGCCGCAAAGTGGCTGTGGTGATGGCGGGCAATCCCTACACCGAAGTCGGCGGTAAGTTTCAGGTGCCAGACATGCTGGCGAACCGCGCCGACACCTACAATCTCGGCGACATCCTCGGCGGACATCAAGAGGTCTTCAAAGATAGCTACATCGAGAACGGACTCACCAGCAATGCCACGCTGGCTCGCATTGCAGCGCGCAGTCACAAAGATGCTCTTACAGTGCTCAAAATTGCTCAAACCGGCACGCGTGAAGGCGTGGAGTTTGAAGGCAGCTTCAGTGCTGAAGAGATCAATGATGCCGTGACTGTGATGGAGAAGCTGCTGCATGTGCGGGAGGTCATTTTGCGAGTGAATCAGCAGTACGTGGCCAGTGCGGCGATGGAAGACGCCTACCGCGTGGAGCCACCGTTCAAGCTACAAGGCAGCTACCGCAACATGAACAAGATCGCGGAAAAAATCCTGCCGCTCATGACCGACAAGGAAGTAGCGCAACTCATCGCCGATCATTATCGCGGTGAGGCACAAACACTCAGCGGTGCGGCCGAATCGAACTTACTGAAGTGGCGTGAGATCAATGGTTTGGCCACTGAAGAAGACAAAACACGCTGGGACGAGATCAAGCGCACCTTTAAGCGCAATCTACTCACTGGCGGCGCAGGCGAGAATGATCCGATCAACCGCATCACCGGCCACATGAATGCGTTCACCGTCGGTTTGGAGAAGATCGAGCAAGCGATGAGCAAGCCCACGCTGTCTGACCTGACAATGGAGCGGCTACAGAAGATCATCGAAGGCCTGCGAGCCGTTCCAGTGAATGTGGAGATCAAGGTGCAGCCCGTCGAGAAGCAAGAAGAAGGTGCGCTGCCCGTGGAGGTGGAGAGTGAGGTGAAGCAGCCAACTGTGAAGCGGAAGAAAGGCGAGTAGGCTCAAGCCATACTCGCGCTCCGACTATCGGAGTTCGTGACCTAGGATCGCCAGCGTCGCAATGGCGGCCGTTTCGGCGCGGAGGACGAGTGGGCCGAGGGTAATGGGCATGAAGCCGGCTTGCTGGGCTTGTTGCTCTTCTTCTGATGTGAAATCGCCCTCTGGACCAATGAGGACGGCGACGGATGATGCTGGCGTGATTTGCTTCAGCGTGCGCGAGTGTTCACTAAGGGCTGGGATGAGCTTTAGCTCGGCAGAGATGCTCAAACTAGCCGCAAAGACGATGGGGGCCTTCAATTCGGGCAGGAAGGGCGTGTGACACTGCTTGGCGGCCTCGATCATGTGCCTGCGCCATTTGGCGAGCTTCTTCTCGGTCTGCGCGGCATCGAGATGAATGACGGTGCGCTCGGTGATGACGGGTTGGATGCTGGTGGCACCAAGTTCGACGGATTTTTCGAGCAGCCACTCGAAGGGCTCGGCTTTGATG
>JANOBP010000173.1:0-6489 GCA_031411715.1 Verrucomicrobiaceae bacterium
CACAGCCGAGCTGAATGTCTTCCGCCTCTCCTCCAAGAATCACGCTGACGTTCCAGTCCTCGTGAACGGCACACCCGTCCACATCCTTGCCAGCCATCCGACACCGCCAGTTTTTGATTCCGGTGCACCCTGGACCGCTGGTGTCGATCACAATGGCCGCCGTAACAGTGATGAAATTCGCTTCTGGAACGATTACGTGACACCCGGTGCGACCTCCGCCTACATCTACGATGACACGGAAACGTTTGCGACTCGCTCGGGTGGTCTGCCAGCCAATACACGCTTCATCATCTGCGGTGACCAAAACGCGGATAACAATGAAGGCGATAGCACAGACCCCGCCATCAAACGCATCATCGGTGGCAATCTGACCATCGGCGGTGCAGCCGTCACACCGAATGCATTCGTGAACTCCACCTTCGTCCCAGGCGGCGGTGCGGGCCCCCAGCCGGATGACACCGCTGCCTTCAGCAGCGGCGTGCGTGTTGACTACGCTTTGCCATCCACCTACGGCCTCACGGTGAATAGCGGCGGTGTCTTCTGGCCCGCAACGGTCCCAGGCACGATCAGTGATGCGACCTCCATCACAGACCATCACATGGTCTTCCTGAACCTCACCCTCAGTGAAGTCACGACACCGCCAAACGTAGGCCTCGCTAACTACTACAGCAGCGCTGCTGGTCTGCTTGGTGCACCCCTTCAAAACGCGCTGCACAACATCATCGACGGTCACACTGTCGTTGACTATGGCACGGTGGATGAGGTCATGCAGGTCATCGACGAAGACGCGACCACCAGCGCCAACGTCCGCTTGCTTTACTCGAATGCTTCACTGCCGAAGACCTCCGCCAACGTCAATGGCGGCTGGAACCGCGAGCACGTCTGGCCACGCAGCGATGGTGTCGGCGATACAGGCCCAGACTACTCGGACATCCACCATCTTTTCCCCTGCAAAGACAGCGTGAACAGCCTCCGCTCGAATTTTCCCTTCGACGTGAGCAGCGGCAGCACGACCTTCGATCCGTTCGCGCCCGAGTCCCGGCTCGATGGCAACTCATGGGAACCGCTCGACCGCGACAAGGGCATCGTCGCACGCGCCCAGCTTTATATGATGACCCGCTATGATGGCTCCGACACAGACACCATTGATCTCTTGCTCGCGGACAACACTTCGCCCACCGGCACGCAGGGCAGGCTCTCCACCCTGTTAGCCTGGCACCGCGCCTACCCACCCACCGAATACGAGCGCAGCCGCAACAACGCGATCTATTCTGGAGCTAGTGTCAACGGCATCGTCTATGCGCAGGGCAATCGCAATCCCTTCATCGACTTCCCTCAGTTCGCCGACGCGATCTTCCTGAACTCCACGACGCAGTCCTTCTCCAAGTGGCAGCTCCAGCGCTTTAGCCTCTCGCAGCTCCAGAATAGCGCTCTCACCGGCCCGAACGGCGATCTCGACGGCGACGGTCGCAGCAACTACTTCGAGTTCCTCCTCGGTGGCAATCCCGCCGCCGGGAATGACGAGCCCGTCGCAGTCGCTCGCGCTGGTAATCAAATCACGCTCTCCTTCTTCCGCCCGAAAGGCATCACCGAGCAGGCACGCATCGAATCTAGCACGATGCTCGTCGGCGGCAGTTGGACCACCGTGCTGAACTGGCAGGCCAGCTCCACTGTCACCAATCTTGGCGACTACGAGCGCATCGACTTCACCACGACGATTCCCGTCGGAAACGGCGGCCTATTCTACCGCGTGGTGTATGAGTAAAGCCAAAGTACTCATGGGCTTTAGCCCGTGAGCGCACCGCAGGGTAACTCGTTCCCGTTTTACCCAGCGCACACGGTGCGGGCTAAAGCCCAGCACTACTTTCTTGCGCCGCTGCGCGGCGCAGGTAGCCTCGATACATGGCCTTCACGCCATACGATCCATCAGCGGAGACAAGTATTCACCGCCAGCACCTTCCCCACTGGCGGCAGTGGGGCACAACGTATTTCGTCACCACGCGACTTGCCGATTCCGTCCCCGCGCATGTCGCTGCGGATTGGCGTCGGAAGTGTGACGACTGGCTGTTAGCCCATAACGTGACTGATCCAGCAACACTCACCGAAGAAGTGCGCCACGATTATCATCGTGAGTTCACCGCCAAGTTTCATGACCTGCTCGATGCTGGGCATGGCGAGTGCCTCCTAGCCAACCCAGACTGTGCTGAAGTGCTCACCGCTCGCCTTTTAGCTGGTCACGGAACCGCCTACCAACTCGATGCTTGGTGCATCATGCCAAATCACATCCATGCGCTCGTCGAGCCATCTGACAAAGTCACTCTCGGTGAGATCATCCGTCATTGGAAAGGCGGCAGCTCTCACGACATCAACCAGCTTCTTGGCCGTCGCGGCGCACTCTGGCTGCGGGAGCCCTTCGATCACATCGTGCGCAGTGAATCGCAGTTGGAGCACTTTCGACGCTACATCCAGAACAATCCAAAGAAGGCCGGACTCAAGACAGGGTTCGTCGTCGGGCACGGCAGCCAAAGTACTCGTGAGCTTTAGCTCGTGAGGATGTGGATGGGTGATTCGATGCCGAAACGGCGAACGACATCTGTGCGAGCTAAAGCTCGGCACTACTTGGGCTTCGCCCACTGCGGGCGCTCCTCGATCACATAGTCAGCCACGAGATACTCGCTGCCGTTGCGGAGGATGTAGAGCTTCACGGGATGATCCACTCCATACATGTAGAGCCACTTCTGGAAGTCGGCGACGCTGAGGATGCGGTTGTAGGAGAACTGCACGAGGATGTCGCCAACTTTGAGGCCGAGTTTCTGCGCGGGGCTGTTTTCCCACACGTCCTCAATGGCCACACCACCGTGATGTTTTTTTGCGGTAGGAAAAAAGGCCTGCTCCACTGCCGACAGCGGGCGCACGGAAAAACCAGTCCACGGCGACTTCAGGCTACGCTTGGTTTTGAGGCTCTCGTAGATGTTGAAGCACAGATTGATCGGCAGCAGGTGCGTCTCGCTCGTGTCCTCGGCATGACTCGGTTCGGGAACGGGCTTGTAGCCGGTGAAAATGGCCGCTACTTCGCCTGAATCCGCAAAGAACACCGGTCCGCCGAGTGATGCCGCCGGGATGGTGATCTTTGCTCGAAACATCGTTGAGGCGAGGCTGTGCTGATAACACAGCTTCGTGTTCAAGGCGGTGACGGAGCCGTCGATGGTATTCAAAACGCCGTTTTCGATGGAAACCGCCTGCAAGACCATTCCGGGTGTGATTTCACGCTTCACGGCAGAGACGACCGGCGTGAAGATTTTATCCGTTTCGAGCTTCAAGATGCCAATGTTGATCGTGGGTTCGACGCCGATGATTTCAGCCGCGTAGCTCTTCGTGCCTGAGGTCACTTCAAACTTCTCCAGCAGTCTTCCTTCTGGCTGCGCGGTGAGGTTTTCATAGTTGGTGAGCACAAAACCTTCTTTCTCGACAATGAAGCCAAGACAGCGATTGAGCACCTTGCCGCCAGTCGAGCCAGCGATGCTCACCACACTGCGGTTCGGTGTTTCAGCAGCGAGTGTTGAAGTGAGGAGGAATACGAAAGACAAAAATCTCATGGTGCGAAGGATTGGTTGAATGGATTCACCTCCGTGCCACGAGTGATGCGGAGAAAGCCATGTTGCGTTGAGACATGGCAGGTGTTGCAGCTCTGAATGACGGCATCCAGCCCCTTCAGCAGTCGTTCTCGAGTCACCGGCTTCTCAGTGACTGCCGATTGGAGTGTTCCGTAAGCTGGCAGTGCCAGGCGGTCGATCAGCAACGCAATAGGCAGCCGTTCATACTCCGGCGCGGCTTTTTGAATCGTCTGCAACTGCTCCAGTGACTCATGGAGATAAAAAGCCGCTAGCTCCGCATTCCCCGCGTCCGCAGAGAGAGCCAGCTTGTGCGTAAGCCGCTGCAAATCCCCCATGAGCAGCGCCAACTCCGGCGCGTCGGTTCCATCAGCCAGAGGCAGCAACTGGCCGTCTGGTTTTTCTTCTGCCGCTCTTCCGCCATCATTCAACCCCGCAATGATGCAGAGGCACGCCCCGGCCATCGCGAGCACACTGGAGGCGCGGATTTTTTTCAAGTAGTGAACAAGGTCACGAAGTCTCATGTGAGATGACTCACCAAGGCGCTCCCGAGCAGGCAAACTCTTCCTTGTGACGTTTCCGACCAAACGGAAATACAGAACAGGATGCATGCCAGAATTGAGGCCAATTGAGTGACGTTAAACTCACTGCCGAAAACGTCGCGATGCATGATGCGACGACAGTAAAAAACGAGACACTTATTGCGGCGAACTTTAACCCCCAAGTTCGTCATGTCCCCAAAAACCTCCCCCATTTCGCGCGCTTGTCGTGCTTGGCAATCATCTCGCTGCGCGCTGAGCGCATACTGCGGCACCTTGGTGCTGTTCAGTGCTATATGTGCGCAGGCGCAGTCATTCACATCAACGACTGACACCACGGCCTGGAACGCTGCACGCTGGAACAACACCACCGATGCCGCGCCTTACACCAGCACCTTCACTGCGAACAATGCGGCGACATTCACCTCTGGCACGTACTCTTTTGCTGGAATGGGGGCATCGACCAATGTGGGCAATATCACCGTGGCCAGTGGTGTGACGGTGAACTTTGCCTCCATCAGCAGCACCTTTGCCACTGGTGGCAACGTGCGAACCATCGACGTGGGTTCAGGCGGGTTGTTTGATTTTCAAGGCCAAAGCATTTCCATTGCGGCAGGCACTGGTTTCATTAAAAATGGCAGCGGAGTGCTTGCGCTGAGCGGAAACACTTTCGCTGGGGGATTCACGCTGAACGCGGGCACAGTCATCCTGCGTGGCGTGAATGCGATGGGCTCGGGCGGGACTTTGACGCTCAATGGTGGCACCGTGGCCGGCAGCGCCACGCGTGACCTCACAGGAAAATACACCAGTGGCATCACGGTCGGTGGCAATGTGCAATTTGGTGAAATGAGCACGAATGTGGCCTCGGCTAACAGCACGGCCAATTTGACTTTTAATAACAACATGGCGCTAGGTGCCGCGACACGCACACTCACCCTCGGCAACGGCGGCAATGTAGCCTTTGGCGGAGTGATCAGCAATACTAGTGGCGGCATCACCTTTGCCGCGACGGCAGGTGGCACAGGTCGCTTTGATGTGACGAATACAGCGAACATCTTCACCGGCGACATCAACATCACCGGAGGCGAGGTGCGCTTCACCGCGAACGGCAGCCTCGGCAATGCCAACAATACCATCATCGTCGATGGCGGACGCCTTGCGGCGTTGAACGGAGCAACGTATGCTATCGCAACCACTCATAGCATCCAGGTCGGTGACAATGCGGGCACGTCGATCAGCACCCGGGTGCTGGTGTTCTCACTTACGATGGCGTCATTGCCAACAAGGGCGGCGTGACCGGTGCATGGGCCAAACAAGGCGCTGGCACGCTCGCTCTCGGCGGCGTGAGCACCTACACGGGTGATATGGCGATCAACAACGGCACCGTGCAGCTCACCACGGGAGATAATCGACTGCCTACGAGCACGACGGTAAACCTCGGGCAGTCTGCAAGTTCAAATCTCGGCATTCTCGATCTAAACGGGCGCAGCCAGGGCATCGCAGGCTTGAACTCCATCAGTGGCACCAATGCAACCGCCGCCAACAATACGGTGACCTCGGTTACGGCTGCGACACTGACTCTCGGCGGCAACGGGAGTTACAGCTATGGTGATGGCACAGATGCCAACTCAGGTGTTATCACCGGGGCCATCACACTGGTGAAGAATGGACTTGGCACTCAAACACTCGGTGAAACCAACAGCTATTCTGGCAAAACCACGATCACCGGCGGCACGATCTCCATGAGTGGTGAAAGTGCTTTGGGCTCCAACCCTGGATCATTCACGGCTGATCAGATCACACTCAATGGCGGCAGCATTCAAGCCTTGAGTCAAATCACTTTCAACAGCAACCGCGGAATCACTCTCGGTTCAGGCGGCGGCACTTTGAATACCAACGGAAACACTGTCACAGTTACCAACGCCGTCACTGGTAGTGGTGGTCTGACCAAGTCGGGCTCCGGCACACTCGTGCTCAATGGCACCCACACGTACACCGGGTCCACCATTCTCAATGTAGGTAACCTCCAAGTGGGAGTCTCTGGCACGGGCACCACGGGCACCGGCAATGCCACAGTTGACGGAGCCACGGCTGTGCTTTCTGGAACCGGCACGGTCAATGCTGCTACCACCTCCGTCATCACTGGGCGCATCATGCCGGGAGACAGTGGCGGCACGATCATCGGCACGCTCAACACCAAGTCACTGGTTTTCACGCCTGTCTCCAGCACGACTGTTGCTGAACTCCAGATCACCTCGGCAGTCAGTTTTGATCTCCTCAGCATCACGGGCGATCTCACACTTAATGACTTCAGCAATCTGCTCATCAACGGCTCCGGC
>JANOBP010000174.1:0-3572 GCA_031411715.1 Verrucomicrobiaceae bacterium
CCCCTCTTTTGCTGCCTCTTTCTTTCGCGATCGGCATGATCATCGTCGCATGCACCACGCCTTACGACACCAATCGCATCAGGCGATGGGAGGCGCGCTACCATGACTCTCAACTAGGGCCGGTAACTCCAGATCAGTTGCTAGCGGAAGCACATGTGAAATTGGATCTCATCCCTGCCGGCACGGTTGGCCGCCGCCTCTATCGCAAAATGGATGTGCGCTACATCACCATCCACAGCACGCAAAACTATACAGGCAATGCCTACAACCACGCGCTTGCGCTCAAACGTGGTGCACTGCGTGCCAACAAAAGACCCGGTGGAAACCGCATCGGCTTCCTGACCTGGCATTTCACCGTACAGGACAACATCGCCATCCAGCACCTGCCCTGTCGTGAGCAGGGTGAGCACGCCGACTTCGATGGCCCTGGTAACAACTACAGCATCGGCATCGAGATGTGCGAGCACAGTGGCAACGACATCGCGCTGACCATTGACCGAACCGCGAAACTCGCCGCCTACCTCATGCGCGCCTACAACATCCCGCTTAGCCGTGTCATGGGGCACTATCATTGGGAGCGTAAAGGCCTGAGCACTCCGCACAAAGATTGCCCGCACTTCCTGATGGATAGGCATCGTCCAGGTCCAACGTGGGATTGGTTTAAAAACCGTGTACAGATGCATTACAACCGCATGCTTCCAGGGCCTGCCACGCCGCTCGGCTGAATTTCCATGCGCACACTCCTCTCATGCTTTTTGTTGCTTCTGTGCAACCTTCCTGCCCAAGAACCATCCGCGACGAAAATCGTCGCCACGCTGGCTGACACTCGCATCAAGGAGAGTTCCGGCCTCGCGCGCAGCATGAGACACCCGGACATTTTTTGGACGATCAATGACTCTGGCTCAGAGCCTTGTGTCTTTGCCATCGATCTCCAAGGTCGCACGCGCGCCAAGGTCCGCCTGCCGAATGCGGTCAATTTTGATTGGGAAGATCTCTCGAGTGGTCTGGATGAAGACCAACAACCGGTCCTCTACATCGCCGACATCGGGGATAACTTCGTCGTGCGCCCCAGTGTTCAGGTTTATCGAATTCCAGAGCCCGCGATCTCAGCGGAAGGCAAAGTTGTGCCAGAAACCACCAGCCAAGCGCCCACCATCTGGCATATCAATTATCCCGACGGTGCTCACAATGCAGAAAGCCTGCCCGTCCACCCGCAGACACGCCGCATCCATATTCTGACCAAAAGTGAGGACGGCAAAAGTGCCTTGTATGCATTCCCTGAGCACCTCGTTATTAGCAAGCCCGTGGTGCTGGAAAAAATCACTAACGTCCCCTTCATAGGCCATGAGCGCATCGGCAAACGTGTCGTAGATGACCGCAGGGCGACTGGCGCCGCCTTTTCTGCCGATGGTTGCCACCTTGTTGTCTCCACTTACAGCAGCCTCTACGAGTGGAGCATCCCAGAGGGTAAAACGATTGCTGAGGCTCTGAGCAAGCCGCCCAAGCGTCTCGTCCCCGACTTGCTGCGCCAACTCGAAGCGGTGTGTTATGATGCCGATGGCAAAACACTCTGGATCACTAGCGAACATCTGCCCACACCGCTGGTGAAGATCTCGCGTCCCTAAACTTGCCTGAATCCATTTTTAAGTGGCCGGAGTATGATAGTTAATCAACATCGCAGTCATGTCACGCCCACGCATCGCCATCATAGGAACCGGTATCTCCGGGCTTGGCTGTGCGCATTTCCTACATCGTCGATTCGACCTCACGCTCTTTGAAGCCGCTGATTACATCGGAGGCCATACCAACACCGTCACGGTGAGAGAGAATGGCCGTGAGTTGCCCATCGACACCGGATTCATGGTCTTCAATCACCAGACCTACCCGCTGCTGTGCCGACTGTTTGAAGAACTCGGCGTCGAGACGAAGCGCACAGACATGTCCTTCAGCCTCACGCATCTGCCCACCGGCTACGAATACAACGGCCACAGCCTCGACACCATCTTCGGCCAGCGCAGCAATCTCATCAGTCCGCGCTTTTGGCGCTTCCTGCGGCAAATCAGCCGCTTTAATGAGGAAACCATCGAGGCAATGAACGACCCGCGCTTCGAGCGCATGACCCTGCGCCAGTATGCCCTGGCGCGTGGTTACGGGCAGGACTTTCTCGACCTCTACATCATCCCCATGGGCAGCGCTGTGTGGTCCACGCCGCCGGAACTCATGCTGGAGTTTCCTGCGCGAACGCTGATGCATTTCTGGTTCAACCACGGCTTCCTCGGCATGAAAACAAGGCACCCGTGGTGGACTGTGTGTGATGGCTCAAGGCAGTATGTGCGTAAGATCATCCCGCCCTTTGCCCACTGCATCCGCTTGAACACGCCCGTGACCAAAATCGAGCGCAGTGACACTGGCGTCACGATTTATCCGCAAAGCGGCCCGCCCGAGCGCTTCGACCAAGTCATCCTCGCCACTCACGCGCCGACCTCGCTCAAGCTGCTCGCCTCCCCATCGCCGCTGGAGCACGAAATCCTCTCCAACTTCAAGTATCAGCCCAATCTGGCCACGCTGCACACCGACGACCGCTTCATGCCGCGCACACGCCGCTGCTGGGCCGCCTGGAATTACCGCGTGAAGTTTGAAGCCGGAACAATTCAGCCCAGCACGCACTATTGGATGAATCAACTTCAAGGCGTCTCTGACAAGGTGAACTACTTCGTCTCGATCAATGGCGCGGAGGACATTGATCCCGCTAAAGTCATCCGACGCATCGACTACGAGCACCCGCTCTTTGATCTGGCCGCGACGGATGCCCAGAAACGCGCCCCTGAGCTTCACAGTGTCAACACACACTTCTGTGGTGCATGGACGCGTTACGGCTTCCATGAGGACGGCTTCATGTCGGCAGTCAAAACCTGTGAAAGCATTCTAGGAGGTGATCCATGGACGCTCCGCTGACCTCCTGCCTCTATGAGTGCGAAGTGGTGCATGAGCGCCTGTTGCCCAAAAGGCACGGCTTTCGCTACAACCTCTTCTTCATGGATCTAGCGCTTGAAGAACTGCCTCGCCTTGGGCTGTGGCTGTTTAGCATGAACCGCTTTAATCTTTATACCTTGCGGGACAAAGATCACCTCGACCTCGGAGCCGTTAATGTCCGCGCCAATCTCGAACAATGGCTCTCGGCGGCACATGGCATCACTCTAGCGACCGACTCTCGCATTCGACTCGTCACGCTGCCACGCATCCTTGGTTACTTCTTCAATCCGGTGTGTTTCTACTTCATCTTCGATGCCACTGGACGCGCCATTCACGCCATCTGTGAGGTGACCAACACCTTCCACGAAATGAAGCCCTATTTCCTCGCCACGCCGAGCCGTGAGGGCTTTTTTGAACTCATTGTGCCCAAGCACTTCTACGTCTCGCCCTTCTCCAAGCTCGACACATCCTTCCACTTCAAGCTCGAAGTCCCTGGTGACCAGATCCGCATTCACATCGACGATCTCGAAAACGACCAGCGCACGCTTGTGAGCTGGATTCACGGCACCAAGCGAGGCGAGCATCGGTCAGTGGCTTCT
>JANOBP010000175.1:0-1405 GCA_031411715.1 Verrucomicrobiaceae bacterium
TTTGGCGTGGAGTGAGCATGGCTCACTTGATACTGTTCAATAGAACAACTTCAAGGTGAATCAATAATCGCTGAGTGATGGGGCGCGATTGTGTTGAAGACCACTCGCCGCTTGGAGGATTGATTCACGCTGGAAGGAGAAACAGGCGAGTGGGCTTCGCCATACTCGCGCTCCGGCCTTGCAGTCTCCATTCTACGCATAGGCCAAACGCAGCAAGAGCGGTGCGGCGGCGAGGGCGGTGAGGTAAAGGGTGGCGGCAATGAGGAGCGCTAGTGTGGCGATGAGGCTGATTTCGAGAAGTTTGACGGTCTGGAGCGAGAGGCGGGAGACGCCGATGTCTTCGAGCGAGGTGAACTCACGCTGGCGAAGGCGGAAGGAGAGGGCGAAGACGAGCGTGGAGACAAACAGGGCCGCCGCAGCGGTGGTGAGGAGCATGGCCGCGGCGAAACCTTCGAGACGCACGAGTTGAGTGAGGAGGGACTCCATTTCATCTCGTGGGCGGATGAGTTGGGCGGTCTTGGAGCGGGCGTATTGACCGGCGAGGAGGGCTTCGGCTTTGGCATCAGCTGGGAGGACGATGGCAGCGCTGATGGGGTAGCTGTCCATGTCACCGTGGAAGTGGAAACTGTTGATGTTCTTGTCGGTGACCTCCTGAAACATGCGCACGGAGGCGTTGGCGACGGTGTTGCCAGTTTCCTGTTTCAAAACGGCATCAGGGGCCTTCACGACATCGTCATGGCCGTGGGAGCGGCCTTCGATGAGCCAGGATGTTTTGAGGTCACAGAAGATGGCGTCGTCATCCGGTGTGCCGGTGGGGGCGAGGAGGCCGGTGATGCGCATTTTGAGGGGATAAATGCCCGCGATGTCGAATGCCTGCTCGGGGGAGGAAAACAGAGAGCCCCCTGGCTTGAGCGCACGCTGGGAGGCGAGGCGGGCACCGAGGACGCAGTCGCCGAGACGGCTGATCTGGTGGCCTGTGATGACATGGAGACCTCGGAAGGTGAAATATTCGAGCGAGGTGCCGATGATGGGGGCGTTTTGGGCATGGAAGCGGACGTGGAGCGGGATGGCGGCTGTGGGGACTTCGTTGAAGGGCAGGGGAATAAGGTTCTCCCGCTTGAAGTAGAGAGCGGTCATCATGAGATCGAGCGCGCTGCCGCGTGAGCCGATGATCTGGGGTGTGCTGGCCGCACGGGTGCGGAGTTCAGCCTGAGCATGGCTGACGAGGACACGGAGGCAAAGCGGCAAGGCGAAGACGAGGCCGAGTGCGGTGGCGAGCAGGAGGCTCTGCCAGCGATGCCGCAGGACGTAACGCAGAGCGAGCGTGAAGGCGGCTCTCATGCGGCGACGAGATCCTCCATGTGCAAAGTTTGATCAAAGTGGGATAGCAGGCCGGGATCATGGG
>JANOBP010000176.1:0-7728 GCA_031411715.1 Verrucomicrobiaceae bacterium
GTTGCGATGAAACGCGGTGGCGATGAGTTGGTCGTCCGTCGGGTTCGGCAGCAAATCACCTGCGTTTTGCTCGATGGTGAACTGATCAAATGGCATGTTCGAGTTCAGCGCCCGGATCACCCAATCGCGGTAAGCCCAGATCTCACGCGGCTGATCGCTCGGATAGCCGGAGGAGTCGGCGTATCGTGCGAGATCGAGCCACTGACGGGCCCAATGCTCGCCGTAGCTTGGTTTGGCGAGGTAGTGGGAGACCATTTCGTCATAAGTGCTCAGTGCTGAGTGCTCAGTGCTCAGTTTAGACAGGAAACGGTCGCGTTCTTCGAGAGTGGGTGGCAATCCGGTGAGGTCGAGGGCGACGCGCCGCATCAAAGTGGCTGCATCTGCCTTCGGCGAGAACTTCAGGCCCTCTCTGGCCAGCCTCTGGGCCAGAAAAGCATCCACCGAGTTCACCTTGCCCGACTGAGCACTGAGCACTGACAACTGAGCACTCGGAACCGCCGGCCTCACCACTTTCTCATAGCTCCAGTGCTTGCCCCACTTCGCACCTTGTTTGATCCACTCTTTCAAGAGCGCGACCTGTGCGGGTGAGATGGTTTTGTGCTGCTTCGGCGGCGGCATGACCTCCTCAGGATCAGTGGAGAGGATGCGCTCGATCAGGGCACTCTTTTCGATGTTTCCTGGCACCACGGCGATGACTCCGTCGTTGCTCTTCTTCGTGCTGGTTTCGTCATCGAGGCGCAGGCCAGCCTCGCGCTTCTTTTCATCGGGCCCGTGGCAGAAGAAGCAGTTTTCGCTCAGAATGGGCCGAATCTCCTTCGAGAAGTCGATGGGACGTGCGGCGGGCTCTGCAGCGACGCAGGGCACGAAATGGACAGCCGTCAGTGCGGCAATGATGGCAGGGGATTTCATCAGGGGATAAGCATAACGCACGTAGGGGCCATTTTTTGACCCATGGCAGCATTCTACATGGAGAAATGATATCTCCTCCAGGCAGATCTGACTTCTCAAATGATTCCTGCGCCACACTCGCAGACGGCCTCCAAAAAATCGGCGTGGTCTTTAATATGAAATGGCACCGCTCAGGTTCTTGGTGCGTGGCTTGCCGTGAAAATCGGTTTGAATCAGGAACTTGGGATCTGCCATTTCAAAGGAGGCCTCCGTTGCAGGCGTGGCGTCATGCTTGGCGGCGTCCCAGGTGAGGTGGGGGAAGTCTTCGAGACCGCGGCCTTTGACGCAGCCTTCTTTAGGGCCATCGCCAAAAACCACATTGCCACTGCTCACGACATCTGCATTTCCGTTAGCGTAATGCAGGGCATTGGCGTTGCGTGAGTAGAGGATGTTATTGGCGAGGATCATGCCTTGGCGTCCATTCCATGATCCACCTCGAAAAGCGTGACTGCTGTTGATGATGGTGTTGTGGATCACATGGAGATTGAGGGTTTTTCCCTGATGATCGGTACTGGCAAAGCCTGCTCCTGCGCCGTTGATGAGCACGTTGTTACGCACGAGGGCCTCACCCTGCACCTGCATGACATTGTCGGCGCTGTTGTAGCAGAGATTGCGCTCAATGATGTTTACGGGCTTTCCCGCCGTGCCATAAACGGTGATGCATGGGTAGTTGGTATCATGAACGTGATTTTCGGCAATCAGATTACCCCAGGAGCCTTGTTTCACTTCGATCCCATCTCCCTGATCGCCACGACAGTCGTGAATGTGGTTTAGAGCAATGACACTTTCACTCATGATGTGATCGCCATTGTTCGCCCCGAGATACATGCCCTCGCCATGACCAGCGCCATGGTGAACGTGATTGCGGGTGAGATACAGTCGCCGAGTGTCGGCACTGTTTGCACTGAGGCAAACTTCGCCTGTGTGATGAATGTGACATTGATCCAACCAGACATCCGAGCAGTGCCCGATGCGCACACCATGACCTCCACCTGTGAACTCAAGCCCCCGAAGACAAAGGAACTGAACCGGTCTGCTTTGTCCCACATTGAGCACATTTTGACGATCATCAGGCCGAGTGATGATGACCTGTGCTCCTTTCGCAGCAACGATCCAAATAGGCGCGTCCGCAGTGCCGCTCACCAGAAGATCCCACATGCGCTCGACGCTGTATGTGCCTGACGCTATTTCGAGCCTGTCGCCAGGTTCGAGCGATCCGACAGCATTGACGAGGGAAGTGCCGCTTGCATGGGTATGCTGGATCACACGCTTCGGAGAGATGTGGGACCAGTTTGGTTCATAGCTGGCGGCATGAGAGACTCTCGTGAGCAAGAGTAACAGAGCGGCACCGAGGACAACGAAGCGCTTCATGAAAGGGCGATAGCAGTTGCTTAAAAACACTCAAATCGCCAGCACGCCCGTGCTGGTGCCGAAGGTGTCGGTCTCGATGCCCATGTTTTGCATGAGGCGGACGAAGAGATTGCACATCGGGGTGTTGTTTTTGGCGTCGCCAGTGATGTGGCGGCCGTGTTTGAAGCCGCCGCCTGCGAGGAGGAGCGGCAGGTTGTGCCAGTCGTGCGAGTTGGCGTTGCCGAGGTTGCTGCCGTAAAAGACGGCGGTGCTGTCGAGGAGGTTCTTCGCGCCTTCCTTCTTGGCTTTGAGGCGCTCGAGCAGGCCATTGAGCGCGGTCATCTGTGCGGTCTCGATGAGTCGGAGCTGCGCGATCTTTTCGGGATCTTGACCGTGGTGCGAGAGGTTGTGGTGATCCGCTTTGACGCCTGGGATGGTGGGCACGTCGCCACGACCCTGAACCATGATGGAGATGAGGCGTGTGCTGTCCGTCTGGAAGGCGAGCGGGACGAGGTCAAAGAGCAGATTCATGCGCCCGATGAGGTCTTTCTCGTCCTGGAGGTCCTGCGGCGGCTGCGCATCGACTTTGGGCTTCGGCTTCTGCACCCAGGCTTCGGCCTTTTGCAGGCGCTGCTCCATCTCGCGCACGGAGGTGAAGTATTCGTCCAGCTTGTCGCGATCCGCGCTGCCAAAGCGCTTCTCCAGCCGCTTCGCTTCCTCGCCCACGGTGTCCATGATGCTGCGGCCTTCGTGGAGCTTGCGCATCTGCGTTTTGATCTCGTCCGGGGTGCCGTCGAGGAAGAGTTTGGCGAAGATTTTCGACGGACGCGACTCAGCGGGGATCATCACGCCGCTGCGCGTGTAGCTCTGACTGTTGCCGCCGCCGGTGTTCCATTGCAGCGAGGGGTAGCGCGTCTCGTAGCCGATCTTTTCCGCAATGAATTGATCCACAGAGATCGTGTTGCGAAAGCCACCGAGTCCGGGATGCCGTGCGCCCGTGAGCCAGGTCAATTCGGAGGAGTGACCATCGCGTCCATTTTGATCCGGATTGCTCAGGTTCGACAGGATGCTGAAGTCACCGCGATGCGCCTTCAGCGTCTCGAGATACGACGTGCTCTTGTAGCCCTCGCCCGCCTCCGCCGGGAAAAAGTCCGGCCCATAAATGCCCAGCGACGCACAGATCGTCACGAGCCGCTTCGGCGGCACCGCCTCCGCTGTCAGCGCCCTGCGTCCCCACATGGCATCGAGAAACGGCAGCGCGAGCGAGACGCCAGAAGAGCGGAGGAAGGTGCGGCGGGAGAGGGTGTTCATTGGAGCGGTGGAGGATGGGAAAGATGATGTGATGAAGAGTGCCTAGGGCAACATCGTTTTCGAACCGTGAGTATATGAGAGTTATATGTGAGTGTTTGCTGAGGTGCGCCGCAAAGCATCAGTCAGAACAGGTGAGTCCTCCGGTGAATAGGCTAGCAAGTTCTTACTGTGCGGATCGCTAACAAAGAGCCTGCCACATTTGTAGCAAAGATATACGACTCGGTTTAGCCTTATGTGAAAACGCACAAGGAGGTCGTGAACTATGCTTTCTCGATCCAACCCAAGTTTGGAATACTCCTCCGAGACATTATCGTTCAGCCATTGAATCTCTCTTCCTGCGAGCACGGCTTGCATATAGCCCGCGATCAGTTCGCTGGCTCCACTGTAGAACTCATCGCTTGATTCGTCAGGCAGCAGCCAAGCCTTGTGCGGCACGCTGTCAGTCTGATCGCAGATGATCGCATCGCATGTGCATCGAAACTTCATAGATCACTTCCTTCCAAAAGTCTCACTCAGCACCAGCTCGGTCACGAAGGTCTTCAAGCCACCGCCTTGCTTCAATGACTTCGCGACGATGTCATTCACCGCCTGAGCATCCGCATACTTAGGCGCTGCGCCGGTGGCGTAGGTGAGGAGTTTTTCGGTGAGGCAGCGTTGGACGTCGGCGGGCTTGGCGAGGAGTAGTTGTTTGAAGTCTTTGATGTCTTTGAATGTGCGGCCGTCGGCAAACTGGCCGGTGGGATCGACGGGGAGGGAGACTTTGTATTGCCAGACGCCGCGGTTTTCGACTTTGGCGTTGGGTTTGTCGCCCTTTTCCTTGCTGCGGTAGCGCTCACGCCAGCCGCCGATGACGTCGAAGTTTTCGAGCGCGAAGCCAGGTGGGTCGATCTTCGTGTGGCAGCCGGCGCAGGTTTCGTTGTTGCGATGTTTGTCCAAAATCTCGCGTATGGTGGCTGCGCCGCGTGTGTCGGGCTCGACGCCGGGGGTTCCAGGCGGTGGTGGCGCAGGCGGCTGGCCGAGGAGACGTTTCATGACCCATGCACCACGCAGCACGGGCGAGCTGACGGTGCCATTGGCGGTGACTTTGAGAATGCTGGCCTGCGTGAGCAAGCCGCCGCGCACGCTATCGGCCGGGAGGCTCACGCGGACGAATTGCTCCCCCTTCGCGACTTCCGCACCGAAGCCGTAATGCTGGGCGATGCGGCGGTTTAGCATCAAGAAGTCGCTGTGGATGAAATTCGTGACGGGGAGGTCGTTGTGAAGCAATTCGGCGAAGAAGGCCTCGGTTTCGCCGACCATGGCATACTTCAGCATCTCATCGAACTCGGGGTAAAGCGTCGTATCGGGCGAGGTGGCATCAATGCTGCGCAGGTCGAGCCATTGACCGGCGAAGTTCTTCACGAAGGCGCTGCTGCGTTTGTCGGCGAGGAGGCGTTTCACCTGCGCTTTCAGCGTTTTGGGCTCGTGGAGCTTCTTTGCGGCGGCGAGGAGCATCAGTTCGTCGTCGGGCAACGTGCTCCAGAGGAAGTAGGAGAGTCGTGAGGCCAAAGCGAAGTCGCTGAGACGCGGCCCCGGCAATTCATCGAACAACAAAAACTGCGGCGAGGTGAACACGCCGCGCAGAGCGAGCTTGGTGGCCTCCACAAAGCTCCCACCACCAGCGAGGGCGTCTTGGGCGAGTTTGACGAAGAGATCCGCTTCACCAGCCTCCAGTGGACGACGAAAGGCCTTGGCGGCGAAGTTTTCGATCACGGTTTTTAGCGACGTCGCCGCATCAGCAGGCTGCAATTCGTAGCCGATGGCCTTTTCGCCATCCCAGGGGTTCTTGATCTTCTTTTGGTCGATCTGAACGACGGGCACATCACCAAAGACCGACTTCACTGAAGGTGGTGGCCATGCCTGCGCCTCCAGCGGCCCCTTGATGTCCACCCACTGCACAGCGAGGCCGCGTCCCTTGAAATCCTTCGTCGTGTCGTAGTCGTTGAGGCGTTTGCCATCGGCATCGTAACCCACGCTGAAGGGCATGAGGAGCAGGTGCTCACTGCGATTGATCTGCACGATGACTTCCACCTCGCGTGGTTTGTCGGCGGTCATGTCCCAGGTGCCGAGCAGGCGCTTGCCGACTTTGTAATCGTTCGCGTAAAGCCGCAGGGTGACGGGCTGGCCCTCGCTCTGATAGCCATAGGCGGAAATGCGGATGCGGTAGCTCCCTGCGCGGCCCATTTTGAAATTCGAGAGGCCGAGCATGTAGTCCGCGTCGGTGAACATGACGAGCGCGTCATTGAGCGAGCGGAAGACCTGGCGCTGGCGGCTGTATTTTTTCTTGGGGTCCGTTGGGGGATCGTCCGGCAGCTTCAGATTGTCGATGATGCTCTTCTGCTCCTTATAGCTGAGGTGCTGCTTTTTCAGCTCCACCGGCACCCGCAGGTCCACGGCGGCATCGAGCGCGGCATCGGCAGCTTCGAGATATTTTTCGATCTGGAGCTGCGAGAAGCGCAAACCCTCCGCCACGGTGTCAAAGCCATGCATCGGCGTGTCTTCCGGCAGCAGTCCCGCGAGCGGTAAATCGATCTTCAACAGATCACGCACGGTGTTTTCATACTCGATGCGGTTCAGCCTGCGCACGAGCGTGCGGCCCTGGGCGGTGATTTGCGCGGCGCTGGTGTCGCGGAGCTGCCCATCGAGCGAGTCGAGGAAGGCGTCGGCGAGCTTCGCCTCCGGCCGCGCCTTCTTCTTCGGCGGCATCTCGCCATCCGCGACGCTGTCGTGAACTTTGGCCCACTTTTCGAAGAGCTGCGGATCTTTGAGATCAAAGGTCAGCGCGGTGAGATCGAGGCCGCCTTTCTTCACGTCGGAGTCATGGCACTCGGTGCAGTGCTGATCGAGAAACGACGTGATGGCCTCCGGCGGAGCTGCCAAGGCGGGCGCAGAAAGGATGATAAGGGCGAGAGGGGCGCGCATGAGGCTCACGCGATAGACTTCACCACTTCATCGAGCAAGGTCGGATCCATTTCGGTGAGGTGGCAGCGCTCGGGGAAGCGGCCTTCGTTCACGTCGGCGATGTATTCGCTGAATGCGGCGATGCGTTCGTTTTGCAGGCGGCGGTTTTCTTCGGCGAAGTTGCGGTAGGACTTCGCGTGGCGCGGGATGCGCTCGTCGTAGTCGCCGAGGATGTCGCAGGAGAAAAGGAACTGCGTGTCGCAGCCGGTGCCGGAGCCAAGCGACATGAGGAGCATGCTGGTTTGCTTGCAGAGCCACGACGCGAGGTTGTGCGCCACGATTTCGATCTCCGCGGCATACGCGCCGGCGTTTTCGAGGTCCTTCATCTTTTGGTAGATGGATTTGGCTTCGTCCACGGTCTTGCCGAGGCTGCGGTAGCCGGTCCAGGTGACATGGCGCGGCACCATGCCGATGTGGCCGACGACGGGAATGCCCTCGCGAGCCATCGCTTCGATCAGAAATGGACTGCCGGAGCAATACACGGAGCTGGCACCCATTTCGAGAGCACGGAAGCCGGTGCGGATGGCTTCCTCCTGCGTGGCCATGCCGTGCGGCGTGGAGCCGGAGAGAAAGGCTGTGGGCGTTGCGGCGACGAGCAGCGGCAGCCGCGCCTGGGCCTCTGGCGAGTCAAAGCTGCAGCTCATGAGGTCGATCCCCGCCGCCTCGGCTGCCATGGCCTCCTGCGGTGACTTCACATGGATGTGCGTGAGGCAGCGTTTGCCTTTGAGCTTACGGAGATCGTGAACGGTGTATTTTTTGCGCGGGCGGACCATGGTTGGTCCAAGGATTACCGGAAGGCCGCGTGGGATGCAATGCGGATCATCAAGCCGGCCGCTTCGCCAGCGCATCGCGGATGATCTTGAGCACCTGCTCACGCTCGGCTCCGGCGAGTGTGAGACGCGGCTCGCGGACCCACTCTTGGCCGAGGCCGGTTTCCTGGCAGAGGAGCTTGATGTATTGCACGAAGTGGAGGTGCGTATCGAGCTTCATGAGCGGCTGGCTCCAGCGGTAGAGGGCGCGGCATTCGTCCCAGCGGCCAGCTTTGGCGAGGTCCCAGAGCTGTTGGTTTTCTTTTGGGAAGGCGATGCCGCTGCCGCAAACCCAGCCGTCGATGCCGAG
>JANOBP010000177.1:0-10483 GCA_031411715.1 Verrucomicrobiaceae bacterium
CGCATGACCACGCTCTCGCCATTATTCGTCGGGATGATCGATACACGCATGTCGATCTCCTTGTCATTGAAGTTCATCTGGATACGTCCGTCCTGTGGCACACGCTTTTCATCCAATTGCATGGTTTGCGTCATGATCTTGATGCGACCAATGATGGCAGCATGCAGTCGCTTCGGATGATGCTCAATGTCTATCATCACACCATCCATTCGAAAACGGATGCGGATGTCTTTTTCCAACGGTTCCACGTGAATGTCTGAAGCCTTATTTTTGAAGGCTTCCATGAGCATGTTTGTGACCAGCTTAATCACCGGAGCATCATCATCTTTTCCGCCATCGCTACCAGACTTTGTCTTGGCGACACCCATCACGGCTTCATTGCCATATAGATTCGCCTGTAGTGTTCTGATGAGCGAAGAGGTCGAGCAAAAGAATTCCAGTTCAGGCTGTAGCACGTGCGGTAGGGCATCCAGTGTCTCAAAGTCATACGGGTCAGCAACCACCACTTGCAGTGCACTACCATTCGTGCCCAGCGGTGCTACTTTGTAGCGCAGGGCCGTTTCCAGGGTCATCAGCACCTTCAAGCCGGGATGTGGTTCAAAGCCATGCAAATCCACGTACTCCATACCCGAATTTACCGCTACCGTCTGCGCCACCTGATCATCAGACACCACTCCTGTTTTAACTAGTGCCTCGAGTGCCGTCTCAGCCGGCTTTTTGGAGGATTCCGCCAACTGAATATCGCGGTCGGTCAGAAGCCCGGATTCCTGCAGCAGTTCGAGGATGTAAGAGTCGTTATTATAGAGCATGAACGGAAAAAGTTAGCGCGGAGCAGTTGATGGGGACTAATTTTGGAATTTTTAGATTAATCTGCTCTGCATCCAAGTGTCAATCATTGCCCAGCATTCGATCAAAAAAAGCTATTCCTGCCGCAGCGCCAAACTGCCTGAAACTCTCAATAGAAATGACGAGATCAGCGCTGAAGGTTAATATCGAATATTTCCCTTGAACGATCCACCCTATTCATGGTCTGCTAATGATACCATGAAAAAACCATCTGATTCACATCGCTTCGGCGGACTCGTTCTTGCCCTCTTGGGCTCGATATTGATTTCGAGTTGTGCAAGTTCCTCGCCGCAAAGTCGAATCGAACAAAATCCAAAGTTGTTTGCTGACCTAAGCGCGAAGGATCGAGTGTTGGTTCAGCGTGGGGTGATTCGCGAAGGGATGACGAAGAATGCCGTGTTCCTATCTTGGGGCACGCCAGATCAAACCGCAGTTGGGCGCAGGAGTGGGCGGGAGACCGAAAATTGGACCTATCTTGGCCAGCGGCCAATTCGCACGGTCTCGATGAATATGGGATACGGCTTTGGCTACGGCGGTTTTGGTTACGGAGGTTACGGCGGTGGACCGTGGGGCTACGGCGGCGGTCCTTTCGGAGGCTTTGGACCATGGGGCTACGGTGGCCCAGGCATGGTTTCAAATGTTGCTTATGTTCCATACACCGCTGGAACGGTCTCGTTCCGAAGCGGTCGAGTAACTGAGTGGTCGGCTGCTTCACACTAAACAGAGAGAACTTAATGGGGTTTAGATGAAGAAAGTTGGAATAAATTCGCTGCCATTGAACTCTGAGTCTTGGTAAGCAAACAAATCACCCCACATGTTATGAAAAAGCTCATCGTTCTCGCAGTCTCTGTTTTCACCCTCACTTCCTTTGCCAGTGAATTCCCAAAAGGCGGCCCAGCCTTTACCACTAGCTCAGAAACAGCCCTCAAGCAGGCTGCGGAATCCGGTAAACCTATCATCATGGTCTTTTCTGCAGCTTGGTGCCCGCCATGCCAGAGCATGAAAAACGAAGTTTATCCCAGCAAGGAAATCAAAGCTTACCACGACAAATTTGTCTGGGTATATCTCGACGTTGATCAAGTTGGCAACGAGGCTGCCGCCAAAAAATTTGGAGTGAGCAGTATCCCGCACATTCAGTTCCTCGGTAGCGATGGCAAAGCTATCTCCAATCAGATCGGTGGCTCTTCGTCGGAGCAATTCTCCAAAACTCTCGCTGCGGTGTTGAAAAAGGCGAAATAATCATCGGCTCTGCACCATCGCGGGTGCTTCACTTTGCAAAATCTGCCGTTCACGGCAGGCTGTGGCATGCTTGGATTTACCTCTTTGTCCTACATCACGATTACGGTTTCTTTTGTCGGCGGTCTGTTGGCAATGTGGCATTTACTGCTGCGGCACCGGGATTACCGCTCGGCGGCGTTTTGGACAGCGCTTATCATACTCTCGCCGCTGATCGCGCCGTTACTCTACTTGCTCCTGGGCATCAATATCCTGCGGCGACGGGGCCGGCACTATCGCAGCGCCATTCATGAGCCGTGGCGTGATCCGGTGCCGGAGCACCCGCTGCCGGTGAGCGGGGAGGCGCAATTGCATCAGCAACTCGCCGTGACGCTGGATCGCATCTCGCGCTTTTGCTTCACGCACGGCAATGCGGTGAGCATCCTTCACAATGGCGACGAGGCCATGCCGCGTATGCTTGAGGCTATTCGAGAGGCGAAGTGCAGCATCTCTTTGGCCAGCTACATTTTTGAGTCACTAGGCATCGGTAGCGAGTTTGTCATGGAGCTCAAAGCTGCCGTCCGACGTGGTGTGCAAGTGCGCGTGATGGTGGATGACGCAGGTACCAAGTACTCATGGCCACCTGTGATCGGTGCCTTGGAGGAGGCCGGCGTCCCAGTCCGGAGATTCATGCCCAACCGCCTTCTGCTGCGCCTCATCACGATGAATCTGCGCAATCACCGCAAAATCCTCGTTGTCGATGGCCACCTTGGCTTCACGGGCGGTATGAACATCCGTGAGGGTAATATGCTCGCTCGCAAGCCTGATCATGCCGTGCAGGATTTGCATTTTGAGATCACTGGTCCCGTTGTGGGGCAGATGCAGCGCGTCTTTGCCGAGGACTGGTCCTTTTGCACCGGCGAGGATTTGGAGGGATCGCTGTGGTTTCCAGAGATCCGTCATACCGGTCAAACAAGTGCCATGGGTATCGTAGACGGACCCGACGAGGACCTTGAAGTTATGCCCGCCGCCTTCTTTGCGGCCCTTAATGCCGCGCGTGAGGAGGTCATCATCACCACACCCTACTTCTTACCCACGCAGATCATTATGGCAGCGCTCAGGCTCTGTGCCATCCGTGGCGTCAAAGTCACCATCCTCACCCCGGCCAAAAATAACATCCCCTTCGTCGCCTGGGCTGCGCAGACGCTTTATCCCGAACTCCTCGCCGTGGGCATCCGAATCTTCGAATCCCCGCCGCCCTTCGATCATTCCAAGATCTTCATCATCGACGGCACCTGGAGCTTCATCGGCTCCACCAATTGGGATCCGCGCAGCCTTCGCCTCAATTTCGAGTTCAATCTCGCTCTCTACGACCCTGACCTCGTCGCCCGGTTACGCCTCGACTTCGAACGCAAACTCGCCGTCAGCCGTGAAGTCACCTGTGAACTCCTCGAGGCCGCCCCGCTCCTCCAAAAGCTGCGCAACGGCTTCGCCCGGCTCTTCATTCCCGTACTCTGAGTCAATATTAGTCAGATGAAGAATTGACTTTACGGTCAAAATTTTGCAAAAAGGGGTCGCATTTAGTGAAAAAAAGTCCGCCAAGGCTGTTTCTTCGCATCTCGCCCAACCACGTTTCGTCATGATATCCAACCGCCTCCTCAGCCTACTGCATTCTAGTCGTTCTTTTGTTGTCGCCACACAAGTTGTAGCGCTCAGCCTCTTTGTAGGTCCCGTGCAGGCCGACCAGAATTGGGATGGGGACAATCCTGTCGGCAATTTCAGCTTCGCCAACAACTGGTTCGGCAACACCGTCGGAGGCTCCAGCGGCTTCGGCTTTGGCAATGGCAGCCTTCATTTCAGCTTCCGCAACAATGGTGCCCAGGCCAGCCTCTTCTATGACTTTGGAGGGTATGCGCAAACCAACGACATTCTTTGGGACTCCACCTTTGGGGCAGGACTCACCTTGAACGGCAACGGACAGGGATTGGACTTCAATCAACGCCTTGAAAATAACAGCTCCTTCACCCAGACGATTGGCAGCAGCATGAATCTGTCGGGAGCCAAAAACGGAGCGACTCAGATTGAGCTAAACCCGGTCAATGGCAACCTCGTGCTCAACGGCGCGATCTTTAACGACAACTCCCGGCCTTACCAAGTCTATGGCAACAACGCCAATACCCTCACCGTGAATACCGGTCTCGGCGTCGGCGGCACCGCTTCCAATGTCAGCTTTAACATCAATCAAAACAGCAACGTCATCTTCACGGCCAATCAGACTTATGCAGGCGCCACCGTAATTAGTGCTGGCTCACTGCAAATCGGCAACGGCAGCACCACAGGCAGCCTCGGCACGGGGGCCGTCACCAACAACGCCGCTCTCGCAATCAACCGCAGTGACAGTCTTACCGTCGCTAACAGCATCAGCGGCACCGGCAGCCTCTCCCAAAGTGGCGGTGGCACCACCATCCTCACTGGCACCAATAGCTACGGCACCACCACCATCTCCGCTGGCACCCTGCAAATCGGCAGCGGCAGCACCAACGGCAGCCTCGGCACTGGAGCCGTCACCAACAACGCAACCCTCGCCTTCAACCGCAGCAACACCCTCACCGTCGCCAACGATATCAGCGGCACCGGCAACCTCACCCAAAGCGGCGCAGGCACCACCATCCTCACCGGCACCAACAGCTACGACACCACCACCATCTCCGCCGGCACCTTGCAAATCGGCAACGGCGGCACCACCGGCAGCCTCGGCACTGGCGCGATCACCAACAACGGCGCGCTCGTCTTTAACCGCCTCAACAATCCCCCCTTGGGCAACACCCTCGTCTCCAGCGCCATCAGCGGCAGCGGCAGCGTCACCCAGAGCGGCACCAATCTCGTCACCCTTGCCGCCGCCAATAGCTACACCGGCCTAACCACCGTCAGCAGTGGCAGGCTGCTCGTGGGGGTGAATGACGCGCTCGGCAGCACCGCTGCGGGCACTGTCGTCAGCTCCGGCGCCTCGCTACGGCTCACCGGCGTCAATTACACCACCGCCGAGGCTCTTTCGCTCAACGGCCCCGGCATCACCAGTGGCACGTCCCAGGTCGTCGGCGGCGCGCTCGCCAACATCGGCACCAGCAGCTACGCCGGCGCCATCACCATCACCACCAGCGCGCGCATCAGCTCCCTCAGCGGCGCGCTCACCCTCAGCGGCGGCATTGTGAAGGACGGCACCACCCTCACCATCACCGGCGGTACCGGCTCCGTCATTCTCAACGGCACCGGTATCAGCGGCTCCAGCCCGAACAGCGACCTCGTGGTCGATGGAGGCAATCTCGTCGTCAATGCCGCCTCCAACTACAACGGCCCCACCACCGTCCAGAACGGCGGCACCCTCGAAGCCAACGCCGCCATCGACACCACCACCCTCACCGTGGACTCCACCAGCACTCTAGCCGGCTCCGGCAGCATCAATGCAGGTGCCGGCAGTGTCTTCCTCAACGGCAACTTCATCGTCGGCAACACCGCCGGCGGCGCACCCCGTGAGGACTTCAACATCACCGCCGCCAGCACCATCGCCGGAGCCAACTCCACCTTGAAGTTCGACCTCTTCACCCGTGGCGGCGACCTCACCGCCACCCCCGCCGCCGCCGACCTCCTCAACGTCACCGGCAGCCTCAGCCTCCTCTCCAACGTCGTCCTCGATATCGCCAGCTCCCTCTCCGGCTGGACCTACGGTGACAAATGGAACCTCTGGGACGTCTCCGGCACCACCACCGGCACAGTCGCCTCCATCAGCAGCAGCATCACCCTCGGGCCCGGCCTCGCCTTCGCCTTCGACGAAAGCAACGGCGTCCTCAGCATCGTCCCAGAGCCCTCCCGCGCCCTCTTCCTCATGCTCGGCCTCCTCGGCATCAGCACCCGCCGCCGCCGGAAATAAGATCGCACCGCGGCTCACCCCTCAGCCCAGGGGCATTCCCACCATCGCTTTCTTCAGCTGGACCGCGTTCTTCGGCCGCAGCGTATCCTCCCCGCAGGGGGTTTGTTCCGCCAAAGCCAGCCATCAAGAGTGACTGGTGATCGATTTGTAATCCAATTGCCTGATCACTTCCTGCCGCCCACTCCTGCAGGCTTTTTCGGCACCTTGGGCTTGGCTTCACGCGGTGGGAATTCCCAGCTCATGATGCGTTTCTCGCCGGGGGTGCAGACGAGGAAGGTGCTGAAGGGGCGGCCGCGTTTGGAGATCATGCCGGCGATCAGTGAGGTCTTGCCACCTTCGAAGAACTCCTTGGCATTTTCAGGCGTGATGTCTTTTTGGCAGAGCTTCTTGGGCAGGCGCGCGTTGCACTTGCTGGAGTCCGTGGCGTTGATCTTGCACTGATAAGCGTCGGAGGTTTCGTAGATTTTTTCGCCAGCGCGGCCTTTCTTGGCACACACGGGGCAGTCGGTGATGACGGGGCACTCTTCCCAGTTGATGGTTTCCGGGTCGATGCCGTCCGCGAAGACGAAGGACACTTTCATGTCGTCTTTGACCTGCATCGCGGCGCTGAAGTCCTTGCCCTTCTTGCTGCGGAAGCCATCGAGCGGGCCGATGAAGCGCTTCTCGATGAGGGTGCGGATTTCATCGTCACTCATGGGGCGCGTGGCCACGGTTTTATAGACGCGCACTTTGCACTTGGGATTTTTACAGCCGTAGAAGTCCTCCGTCTGCTTATACCCTTCCGTGCTGCCGCAGAAACCACAGGTGGCGGCAAATTCGGGATAAACCTTGTCCTTGGCCGCTTTGGAATACGCTTTGGTCTTTTCCACCACCTGATTGGTCAGGAAGCGGATGTCGCGCATGAAGGTATTGCGGTCGAGCTCGCGGTGCTCCATCTGGCGCAGCTTGTATTCCCACTGGCCCGTCATTTCAGGCGAGCTGAGGGCCTCAATGCCGATGGCGGTGATCTGATCAATGAGCGCGAGTCCCTTGGCCGTGACGTGGAAGTCACGTTGCACACGCTCGACGTAGCGGTCGAAGATGAGGCCTTCAATAATAGCCGCACGCGTGGCGGGTGTGCCCAGTCCGCGCTCGCTCATGGCCTCGGCGAGTTCTTCGTCTTCGACGTATTTGCCCGCGCCTTCCATGGTGGAGAGCAGCGTGGCTTCGGTGAAGCGCGGCGGTGGCTTGGTTTGGTGCTCGTTGACCTCGACATCGAGCGTGCTGGCTTTGTCGCCCGCGTTGGCTTGGACGAGGAGCTTGGCAGCGTCCTCACCGCCTTCAGCGGCTTCTTCAGCGGCCTTTTTGCCATAAACGGCCAGCCAGCCTGGCTCCTTGAGCACCTTGCCATCACTCTTGAAGGCGTCCTGGCCCACGCGGGTGATGCGATTGGTGACTTCAAATTCTGCGGCAGGGAAAAACACAGCCACAAATCGGCGTGTGACCATGTCGAAGAGCTTTTGCTCGGCCTCGGGCAGTTCCTTCGGGGGAATCTGGCCGGTGGGGATGATGGCAAAGTGATCACTCACCTTGGTGGTATCAAAGATGCGCTTGTTGGGCCTGATCCACTTGTTGTCGATGACGGTCGCGGCATGCGTGCCGAGCTCATGTGGCAGCGCGTCTTGCTTGCGGCTGTCGTGACTGGCGAAGGTCTTCATCGTGTCCGTCACCGTGGGGATGTAATCCTCTGGAAGGTGGCGTGAGTCCGTACGTGGATAGGTGAGCACCTTGAACTTCTCATACAACGCCTGTGCGATTTGTAGCGTGCGACGCGCGGAGAAACCAAAGCGGTTGCTGGCCTCACGCTGGAGGCTGGTGAGGTCATAGAGCAGCGGCGGTGCCTGACGCGCCGGTTTGGTCACTTGCTCGATGACACCTGGCTTGCCAATGCAGCGGTCGGCGATGGCCTGCGCGGTGCCTTGATCCCAAAGACGCTCCTGTTTCTTGTGCTCGTCGTTCTCGTCCTTCTTGAACGACTCATCGATCCAGCGGCCCTGGTAGCGGCCCGCAGGCACTTCAAACAGCGCGATGGCTTCAAAGTAGGTGCGCGGCACGAAGGCGGTGATCTCACGCTCGCGACCCGCCATGATGGAAAGCGTCGGCGTCTGAACGCGGCCCACTGGAGTGAGGCGGAAGCCGCCGTGGCGTGAATTCAGTGCCGTGAGCGCGCGGGTGCCATTGATGCCGACCAGCCAGTCACTTTCGCTGCGGCACTTGGCGGCATCCGCCAGCGGTTGCATCTCCTCATCGGTGCGCAGCTTCTTATAAGCATCCAGAATGGCTCCCTGCGTCATGGATTGCATCCACAGGCGCTTGATCGGCTTCTTGGTGCCGGAGGCGTCCACGATGTAACGGAAGATGAGTTCCCCTTCGCGGCCAGCATCGCAGGCATTGATGAGGGCATCCACATCCTTGCGCTTCATCAGCTTGGCCAACAGCTTGTAACGGTCCGCGCTCTGCTCGATGGGATTGAGCTCGAAGACTTCCGGCATGATCGGCAGGCTGGTGAAACCCCAGCCGATTTTTTTGCCATCGACCATCGGCATGCCGAGTTCCAGCAGGTGGCCGACGGCGGAGGAGATGATGTGCGTTTCGTTCTCGTACCAGTCTTTTTCTTTGGTAAAAGAGGCCATTCCGGGGGATTTGGCCAGCGCTTTGGCGAGATCGGCTGCGACACTAGGCTTCTCGGCAATGATGAGGGTTTTGGGCATTTGGGTATAGACAGGTAGCGGGAGAAAAAGGGCCTACTTAGGGCATGCAATAGACCCATCTGTCAAGGCGGTGCCCAAAAACGGGTACTTAACCTACCGCTTTGAACATCTTCAACCATAACGTCCAAATCACGAGTGCCACGAGTGCCAGCCAAGGCGTGAGCCAGCCGTGGCGGGTGAAAAAAGTCAGCTCGCGGTTGAGGGTTAGACCGCCGCTAAGGACTCCTTGCTTCAAGGCACCGAGAGACTTCGTGGCGTGACCATTTTGATCAATGATCTGCGACACTCCCGACGATGCCGCCACGATCATGCTGCGTCGGTTTTCCGCCGCACGCACGCGAAAGAGCTGCGAGTGCTGAATGTGTTGCTTTTCGCCCCAACTGACCGCGTCCATCGACGGAACGGCAAAAAACTCCGCACCGTCCGCCGTCATGCGCCGCACCACATCGTGGAAATCGCAGTCGAAACAGATTGGCGTGCCGATTTTGCCAAGCGACGTCTCAAAGGCGGTCGCCGTCGGCCCGCGCTCGCCATCCTCGAAAAGATGCACGGTGTGATTCTTTCCGTGCTCACCAATCACACGGTTGCCATCCACGGTGAGTGCGGTGTTTTGCCATTTCACGCCTTCCAACCGCGTCTGCGTGCCGAACACGATCAGCGCATTCTTCGAAGCGGCGATTTGCTGAATCGCCTCCAACTCAGATGGTGACTGCCGGATGTCTTTAGGCACCGCATACTCCGGCCAGACGATGAGTTGTGTGCCTTGAGGCACTTGTTTGGAAAGCTCCAGGTATGTGCTCAACGGAGCCGTCTCAGCTTGAACAGCCGCTACGGGAATGAGCGGCGCTTTGAAGAAACGTGTCTCAAACAATGCCGCTGAACCCAAAACGGCCAGCACCATCACCAACACACGCCATTTTCGCAGAGACGCTGCAGCGACCAAGCTCACCGCGACAAATCCCAAACCATAAACCCCAATCCATGACACCAGCGGCCAAGGCTCCAGCGCCAGCCCCACATGCAGCCACGGCAGCCGCAGAGGCATGATCTCACAGCGCACAAAATCCGTGCCCGTCCATGCCAGGGCGATGTAGAGGGCCAGTTTCACACCTTGCAGCCCACGCTGACGTGCCAGTGCCACCAGCGCGCCAAAAACCGCCGGAAACAAGGCCAGCACGCCCCATAGTGGCAACGCCATGACGTGGAAGATGTTCCAAAACCACGACAGCCCGATTCCAAACGCCAGCACACCCCAAACAAGCCCACACACGAAGGCCATGCCTTGCGAGCAGCCCTTCAAGGCCCAAATCAAGCCTCCCACCGCCACCAACACAAGCGGCCCCAATCCCACCGGCGGAAACGACAGGGCATAAGCCACCGCACTGGCGATGACCACGGCGATGCGGAGAGGATCAAGCATACGGGAAGGTAATCTGCGGGCCGAGACCGTGGCAAGAGGCTTTACCGACCATTGACACACACCCGTCGCTTCGATCACTTAGCGCGCCCACGATCATGAGCACCTTTGCATTCATCCTGACAACCCTGTGCGGCCTAATCGCTACCGCGTTGGGCATCGCGCTGATGATCCAGATCGTTCATGAGCGTGACAAGCATTTGTCCGAGGAGGAGGCTCAACAACTGAGGTGGGGCGATTGGGCGGACCGCTTCCTGCTGACGTTGGTTTTCCTGCCAGTGTTTTTCATGATTGGCACACTTTGCAGTTTGCCAGACACAGTGCAGG
>JANOBP010000178.1:0-4460 GCA_031411715.1 Verrucomicrobiaceae bacterium
TCGTTGCCCTGGCCGCGCAGCTCATAGGCATAGACGGTGTAGCCTTTGGGGGGCATTTGCTCGCCGAGATACCAAAAGTCCGAGGCTGCACCGCTCAAGCCGTGAATGGCGATGATGATACCGCGAGGTTTCTGACCTGCAGGCGCGGCCCAAGTTTTGTAGGGCATGGTTTTGCCGTCAAAGCTGACCCAATCGGTGGCACCGAGGACTTCACGCTTCGTTTTGGGCAGCGATGAGCATGCCACGATGAGCATGCTGAGAAGTATGATCGAGAAACGGCTCATGAGCAGACGGCCGAGATGGCAGCATCGATGAAGCTCATGTGAGAGGCCACGCGGGTATCGAGTGAGAACTCAGACGGGGTCTCGAAGGTGAGCGTGAGCGGACAGCCGCGGTGATGCAACTCGATGGCCTCAGGCATGCCTGGCAGGTGTGTGGGCAGTTTTTTGCGACGGATCATGCCTGCGTTGGCTTTGCTGCCGTCGATGGTGCGTCGCGGATCGATGGCGATGTGGCGCGTGCAGCGCTGCAAGATGGCCGGGCTGATGGCGGCGCGCAGATGGCTCAATTCATACACGTAGCAACCCTGTGCGTCATAGTCCTCGTGCAGGCAAAGTCCGGCGCGCATCGGGCGATGGGTGATCCAACGCTGCCAGGGGCCGCAAATGGGGTCGTTGGCATCATGGAAGAGGCGGTTGATGTCCAAGCCACGATGATCAACCCGCGTGTTGCGGGCGAGGCCGATGGGATTGAGGCAGGGGAGGATGAGAAAGGAGCCTTTTTGCAAGGCGCGGGTGTTTTTTTCCGCCCAGAACAGCAAAGCCCAAGGTGGAGCCGCTTCATCTCCATGAACACCTGCGGAGAGATAGATGGCGGGCTGGCCCGCATCGGCAGCAGCCGTGCTGTAGGCCAAAACAGGCACGCCCTCCGAGATGGCGAGCGTGGTGGTGGTCAGGCGCAGTTCCTTGGCCAATGCCGCCCAACGACGCATGAGCGCGAGAGAGTCGTGGGCCTGATGATGCGGGAGGAGTTTCAAGTCATGCAATTCTGCATGCGAGCGCTGAACTTGCAACGCCCGCGACGAGCTCGAGACAGACCATGCTGGCTCCTTTGAGGCGGTAGCATGCGTCTCCGGCGTGCTGCGTGGCCAAGCGTAGATCAGCGGTGTCGAAGCGGACACGCCAGAGCGTTTCTGCGGTGCCTGGAAGCATGAAATCACAGGACAGGCCGCCATTGTTGAAGAGCAGAAGGATCGGCGGTGCGCCATCCAGCAAGGCACCAAAGCGCGTGCGCTGGGGGTCATGCCATTCATCATGGCAGAGCAGGGTGCCCTCTCCTTCCAGCCAGGAGACGTCACAGAGGTCGGTGCTGGGATTGACCTCGCCGCTGAAGTAAGTCGTCCGCCGCAGGGAGTTGAGTTCTTTGCGCAATGCCAGCACCTTCTTGGTGAAGGCGAGCATGGCTTCATCGCATGACATCCAGTCGATCCAGCTCAGTTCGTTGTCCTGGCAATAGGCGTTGTTGTTGCCGAGTTGGGTGCGACCGCGCTCGTCGCCTGCATTGATGAAGGGAACACCGGTGGAGCAGGCCAGTGTGGCCATGAGACTGCGACAAAGGCGGGCACGTGTGTCGAGAATGACCGGGTCGAGGCTGGGGCCTTCCACACCGCAGTTCATGCTGTGATTGTGATCATCTCCGTCACGGTTCTCCTCATTGTTGGCGAGGTTGTGCTTGCGTGAGTAGCGCACGAGATCATGAAGCGTGAAGCCATCATGTGAGGTGAGGAAATTGACACTGGCCAGAGGTGGCCGGCCACTGCCGCCGAAGATGTCCTGGCTGCCGCAAAAGCGTTTGGCAAATTCCGCCGTCATGCCGGCATCCCCACGCCAGTAGCGACGCACGATGTCACGGTATTTGCCATTGAGCTCACGCCATGGGGCAGGGAAGCCGCCGACTTGATAGCTATCCATGCGCGAGATGTCCCAAGGCTCTGCGATGAGTTTGACTCTGGAAAGCACAGGGTCTTGGGCCACCGCTGCCAAAAACGGCGCGTGTGAGCTGTAATGATCCTGCTCGTCACGTGCCACCGTGACCGCAAGATCAAAGCGGAAGCCATCCACGTGCATTTCCGTCACCCAGTAGCGCAGGCTGTCCATGATGAGGCGCAGGCCCGGTGTGCGAGCTGAATCGACCGAATTTCCGCAGCCGGTCACGTTGAGATAGTTGTGATCCGCATCCTGGCGGTAGTAGCTGGCATCATCCAAGCCGCGAAACATCAAGGTGGGGCCATGCGGGTCGCCTTCAGCGGTGTGATTATAGACCACATCCAAAATGACCTCGATGCCAGCGGCGTGCAGTGACTTCACCATGGCTTTGAACTCACGCACCTGCTCTTGGGCATCATGCGCGGCGGCATATTCACCATGCGGGGCGAAGAAACCAATGGTGTTGTAGCCCCAGTAGTTGGTGAGGCCGCGCTCCAGCAGGAAGGCGTCATCAAGATGAGCGTGTACGGGTAGTAGCTGCACACTGGTGATGCCAAGGTCCTGAAGGTAACGGATCGCCACAGGGTGAGCGAGGCCTGCGTAGGTCCCGCGCAGGTGTGTGGGCAACTCAGGATGCATTTGAGTGAAGCCTTTGACGTGCATTTCGTAGAACACGGAGTCACGCCACGGCACGTGCGGTGGGGAGTCGCCGCTCCAGTCGAAGGATTCGTCCACGACGACGCTTTTGAGCGTCATAGGGCCGTTATCAATGTTGCCGGGAGGGTCCAGCGGATCCGGAGTGATGAGCATGTGCTCGGCAGCATTGGGTTGTCCGGTGATGGCCCGCGCATAGGGATCCAGTAGCAACTTATGTGCATTGAAGCGCTGGCCTTTGTCCGGATGCCACGGTCCATGCGCGCGATAGCCGTAAAGCATGCCCGGGCCTGCTGCTGGAACGGTGGCATGCCAGAGATGATCTTCTGTGGGTTGCATCCGTACACGCAAAATTTCCTGCTGAGGAGCGCGCGGATCGTAAAGGCATAAATCTACAGCCTCCGCATGTTGCGAATAGACGACGAAGCGTGTGCCAGCGTTGGTCTGAGTGACGCCGGGTGTCAAATTGAGATGTGAATCAGTCACTGTGCAGTTCGTAGCAGATGGCGCTCCATGATTCGAGGAGAAATCGTGTGAAGTGCGAATGCTTTGACAAAGAGGGGCTTAGCACTGGATCGTACGAAATGGTCCAATCATTGCCATTGCTCCGCCGTCTTGAACTCGTGCTCTTTTTTGGCACGCTGTTTTTCCATGTCGCCAATGTCCTGGTGATGAAACGCGCGGACCTGATCTGGGATGAGCCGCGCTATGTTTGGTACGCCAACAATCTCACACATGGAATGTATAACACCGAGGAGAAAACGGACATCATCAATGGACCTGGTTATCCACTCGTTTTGGCGCCCATGATCGCACTGCACGTGCCGCTCCTTGGTCAACGCATGCTCAATGCTCTATTCATCGCCTTGACTGCATGGTTCACCTTCCGGGCGGTGCTGCCCTATGCGGGGAGAGGCTGGGCATTCTGCGTGGCGCTTCTTGCCGTGCTGCATCCCGTCATGATTCGATTGGTGCCGTGGCTTATGACCGAGGCACTGACGGGTTGCTGCATCGCCGGATTTGCATGGGCCTTTAGTGCAGCCTTGCGCTCGGAAAAATGGCACTGGAGAGCTATTATCGCAGCAGGAGTGGCCTTTGGTTGGCTGACACTGACGCGTGTGTTTTTTGGCAATGTACTCCTGGTGGCAATCATCCTCCTGACTCTGCTGCTGCTATGGAAAAGTCAGCGTGAGCGTGTTTTGCGTGCTCTTACCATCATGGCGTTGTCGCTGGTCATCTGCATTCCATGGCTGGCTCACACATACAACAAAACGGGCGACCTCCTCTGCTGGTCCACCAACGGTGGAGAACTGCTCTATTGGGCCACCAGCACGCGACCCGGCGAGAACGGGCACTGGTTCTCAGACGAAGATGCGCAAATCGTGTCGGAAAACATCGCCAATGGGCACCGAGACTTCTATCGCAAGTATTACTTCCTACCCGTGCCAGAGCGAGAGGAAGCGCTGAAACAAGCGGCCATGGATAACCTGCGTGCCAACCCCAAGGGCGTGTTCTACAATTGGATCTGCAACTTGGGCCGTCTGACATTCGACTTTCCGCGCTCACATCTGCAGAGGGAATTGGTGACGAGCGTGTTGATCGTGGTGAACGGTCCTATTTTGCTCCTAGTGCTGATCACACTGCTGATAGGTTGGCGTATCCGACACCGGTTGCCGGTAGAGATCTTGTTGATGGTGATGATCGCGGCAATCTATCTCGGCGGCACAAGTCTGCTGCCAGGACAGCCTCGCTATCTAGTCGTGATCCTGCCTTGGGTCGGTTTGGCGGTGGCAAGTGTGTTCAATCGCCGATTCTCGGTGG
>JANOBP010000179.1:0-6868 GCA_031411715.1 Verrucomicrobiaceae bacterium
GAGCTTCGAGGGTTGGTGTCGTGGGGAGGATAAGGGTAGGTTCCATCGTCACCCTAATGAGTGGTTATGGTAATTTGTACAGCGGTATATTTGCCGCCGATTCATCATAACCAGTTGCTCATTTCATGCGTAGGCCCTGGGGAGATAGGCCTCTTACTGCTTACCACCCGCACCACCGGGAGTCGGGTCAATGTTGAGGTCGAAATTGAGCTGCGGCAGCTCCTTGAGGGTAAATCCGAGGAGAATGCCGAAATCAGAAGCTCCTCCGCGATTGTCTCGCACCATGGCACCGAGGGAGATGACCCAACTGCTGAGGTCTCGTGTAATGCTATAGCTCTGAAACTCAACAACGCCGTCATCGCCTTCGAAGATGTGGCTGGTGCTAAGGCCCCAGTTTTCGGTAAGGCGGGCATAAATGCGGCTGAATACACGGCTGCTCTGGCCGGGGAAATAGGGATGTCCGTCGAGATATTGATGGCCCAAAGTCATCGAGATATCCTTCGAGGGCATGAAGGTGATCGAATTGTTCAAATCGGTGAAGCTGCCCACGCCACCAGCGAGGGGTAACTGGAGGGTGGAAGTGAATGTCACCCACGGTACGGGCCGCCAGAACAACTCATTCGTGAGGTTGGACAAATCGCGACCGAACTCAGGATCTTTACCGTAAATATCGAAAAAGGTGTTCATACCAGCCCAGGTATAAGTGCCTTGATTGTTGGGGTCATTTTGCCCGACGAAACCACCCTGTCCATCTGTGAATGAATAGTCGCGACGTGTCTGGAGGAGGTTGTAAACACCGACGCGAGCGATATTCCATGAGCGCAGATCGTCGACGGCAGTGTAAAGGGGGACGTCGATGGAGCGTGGACGTGTGGTGGCTGAAAGACGGTCAATGCTGCGTAATCCCGCGTCGCGCTTGGCGTCGAGGTAAGAGTAATTCAAGTAAGGCTGGATGACGTGTCGGATCCCATTGAGGCCGAAGGTTTCATTTTGATAATCACTCCAACTACGCGTGAGCTTGAAGGACACATCTAAACCAGCACTGAAGATGCCACGGGTGAAATTGTGCAGGCCTGTCGTGCTGCCGTCGATGCTGTGATAGCTCGTGCCACCGAGTCCCAAGCGTGGAGTGAGGTTTAGCCAACCAAAGTAGGTCTTGGGATATAAAAACTCGTGGTAGGTGTGGAAGCGCGTGAATCCAGGCTCTTGCAGGCGCTGGGCAATAGCCTGCATACCGACGTTGACCTCGTTGGCACCAATGGCCGAACTGGCCGGAAGTCCAGCTAGTGAGGCAAAGGAACTGCTAACGCCCTGTGCGTTAACTTGCGCCAATCCTAGTGTGCCGATTTGCTGAAGGCGGAGCAGCTCCACCTGCTCGTATTTGCTCAGTTTTTCACTGTACAGGCCGGCAGAGATGCTTCCTTGGTGCTGAATGCTGCTGCCAAAGATGGGCCGACGTGTGAAGTCGATGGATAGCTCTGGCAGGCGGGTCGCAGTGCGGTAGAAACGATTGATTTGGCCCTTTGCCATCAATGTGGCCACAAAGGAGTCATCAGTCTTGATCAGCGAAATTTGGTTATCAGGCTCTGGATTGACGATGGAGTCACGGAAGAAGAAGTCCTCGTAAAAGTGGGGATCGCTAATCTTGTTGATGTCGAAATCGATATACCAAGTGCTCTCATCGGGTCCCGGGAGATAAATACGGTGCTGGAAGTTGAGGCGGTAGCGCTTGCTATCAACGGCCACACGCTGGCTTGTGGTGAGATTGGATCCCGGAGAGCTGTCATTGGCACCATAAAGTTGCAGCGTGCCAAAATTCTGACGGTTGGCACTGTGGCGGATCGAGAAAAAGTCCACACCAAAAGCCAAGCCACGTTTGCTGCGCAGGTCCACCTTATATCGAGCCTGCGTATGCTCCCCGTGAAACACCGTGTACTGAGTGAGCATATAGGCTCCCCAGCGGCTGTTAAACCCTGGGCCAAACCGGAAACTCGAATCCTGATTAATCGATTGCGCAAGGAAGGGAAACCAGAACACCGGCGTCTTGCCAGCGTAATATTTGATGTCATGCAGCTCAGCTTTGTCGTCCGGGTAGATCGTCATGCTGCGGGAACGAATGCGGAAATTTGGATTCGCCACATCATGCATGGTGAAGGTCACGTCCTCGGCGTCGATGCGTTCCAGCAGCTTGGTTTCCGTTTCAAAGCTCTTCGCATCATAAAAGAAATTGCCGGCTCCCGCTGCTACGGCAGACCGCACGTTATTGCCGGACATTTCACCCGTGATTGAATTATAGTCGATGGTGCTGCCACGATAGATGGTGCCAGCCTTCCAGATCAGCACACCGCCTGTGGCGTGGACGTTTCCAGTGACCTGGTTGTAGGAGGCGCTTGCGCAGCGCATCTGCACATCTTCAAATTCCACCTTAACGTCCCCATTGTAGGTCACGATGCCTGTTTCAGGGTCAATGGTACTGGCTAGACCATCGATAATCACATTGCTGTTAATGCTGTCGAGCAGCGATTGCCCGCTGGCCAGCCCGCTGCAAAGCAGGTTGGCTGAAGCGGCCACGATACAGAGTCTGAGAAAGGTCATAAGCACGAGAGTAAGGCGCATCCCGTCCGGCAAGACCGGCGCGACGAAGTCAATAGGCCACCGCCGTCCCGGTGACAAGAAAAAGACCGCTTTTTTTGACCAAGATTCTCAGAATGAGTGCTAGGACGCCCAGTCCGGTCATTTAATCGTCACGGTATCTGTGTGTCATGGAGCACACGCCTTTTTTGCTCGGTGCCCGCACAAATTCGATCATTTTGGCGGCTTTATCCGGCCACTCGCGCCCATAAGCCTCCGCCAGGGCCTGCGACAGATTTCTTCCCGAGCAGAACAGCAAACGAAACAACTGCTTGATCGCCGCACGCTCAGCCACCGTGAAGCCCTGGCGCCTTAGGCCGATCACATTGAGGCCGGACATGCGGTTCAGGCGGTTCACCGAGCAATAAGGCGGCACATCCTTGCTAATGCTGCTGTTTCCCTGGACCAAGCAGGAATCCCCAACCCGGATAAACTGATGAAACCCCGCCCCGCCACCAATGAAGCAGTTGCTACCGAGATGCGCATGACCGCCAAACAGCACCGCATTCGCCACGGCATTGCGATCACCCACCTGCACATCATGCGCGAAATGCACGTTCGCCATGATGAAATTCTCATCACCGATCCGCGTCATGCTACCGGACTTCGAGCCTCGGTGAAGGGTGCACTGCTCCCGGATCACGTTATTGCTGCCGATGATCACCCCACTCGGCGTTGCGGGATCGAATGACAAATCCTGCGGCAGTTCACCGATGATCGCCGCCCGCCCGATTTGGGTTCCTTCGCCGATGGTGGTATCCCCCAGCACATGCGCATGCGCGCCGATCACCACACCAGCAGCCAGCTTGACTGGGCCTTCGATCACCGCATACGCACCAATGCTCACACTCGGGTCAATCTGGGCGCGCGGGTCGATAAGGGCTGTGGAATGAATCATGTGGCCCATAAAAGAGCCAGCCAGCGCCATTGCGCAAACTTCCTCTTTGCATCTGCTGCACTCTGGATACCTTCGCGCCCGCTAAAAGTCCGCAGCGCGTCAGGAGAGGTGGTCGAGTGGTTTATGGCTCCAGTCTTGAAAACTGGCGTGGGTTAATCCCCACCGTGGGTTCGAATCCCACCCTCTCCGCCAGCGCCCGCTTATTGGGCTGGGATTCTTTGGGATTGCCAAGCTGTCCTGAAATGGAGTTAAATACCTCCATGAAGCTTCTCTCACTTCTGCTCCTCGTCACCACACTCCACGCAGCCGATCCCATCACGCTCAAGCTCTGGCCAGAAGGTGCCCCGGGGAAGATGCAGCAGCATTCCAAAGCCACCGAGGACTTCATCCGCACCAAATCCGGCAAGAGCACCATCACGGACATTAGCGATCCCACCATCGAGGTCTATCGCCCCGCCAAACCCAACGGCACCAGCGTCATCGTCGCCCCAGGTGGTGGCTACGTCTTCCTCTCCGCCATCCATGAAGGCACCCAGGTCTGTGAGTGGCTCAACACCATCGGCGTCACCGGCATCCTCCTCAAATACCGCACTCCCACCCGCGATGAAGCCGCGCCGCATGAAAAACCCGTCGCCGATGCCGCCAAAGCCATCGCCCTCGTTCGTGAGCACGCCAAGGAATGGAGCCTCGACCCAAACCGCGTCGGCTTACTCGGCTTTAGCGCTGGTGGGAATCTGCTCGCGCATCTTGCGTGTGATCGAGATTGGTCGGGTTACCCGCAGAACTATGAGAATCTGACTAGTCGTCGCCTTGACTTCGGCATCATGATCTACGGCGGTGGCTTTGTGGACTCCAAGGAGCCCACCAAGTTCAAAGAAGGCTTCACAGTGCCAGCCGACGCGCCACCGCTGTTCATCGCCTGCGCTCACGATGACGGCCAGAACCCCATCGCCTCCACGGCGCTCTACCTTGAATACAAAAAGCACAGCATCCCGTGCGAACTCCATCTCTTCACCAAAGGCGGCCACGGCTTTGGCATGAGAGACAACAAGCAGCCAATCAATGCGTGGCCTCAACGCTGTGCAGAATGGATGAACAGCATGGGCTGGCTGCCTGACCTGGCAAAACTAGACACCGAAATAGCGCTCAAGAGCCAAGCGGCGGTCAAGTTCTTTAGACGCATCCCTTGGATCTGCACAGACATGTTGGGTGACGAAGTGCGGGGAGCCAAAGTGGCCAAGGATAAATTGACCGAGGCGCTCAAGACAAATGACTCAGCCATAATCGAACAAGCACAAGCCACTCTAAAGAGTCGTGAGCAAATGCTTCGAGAAGTTGAGGGGCTGTATAACGAGAGGCATAAAGCTGACGACCAAGCACGCAAAATGATTGAAGAGCTGGTTAAACTGCAAGATCTCAGAAAGAAATTGTTCCCGTGGTCAGAAATGCCCAAAACACCTTGAGCCTTGCAAGACCGCGCGGTTGTCGGCTTAGATGTGCACATGAAGCTTCTTTTCCTGCCTCTCCTCATCTCGTCGTCACTCTTCGCCGCCGACGTCACTTCCGCAGTGAAAGCGGAGTTGCCCTCGCTCATTGCGCTCTACCAGGACCTGCATCAGAATCCTGAACTCTCCATGCACGAGAGCGAAACCGCCGCCCGCATCGCCAAAGAGCTGCGCGCGGCTGGCTTGGAGGTCACGGAGAAGGTGGGCGGCAATGGGATCGTTGGCGTGCTCAAGAATGGCGACGGGCCGGTGATCATGATCCGCACGGATCTGGATGCGCTGCCCGTCAAAGAGCAAACCGGCGCGCCCTACGCCAGCACCAAGCTCGTCAAAGACGACACTGGCCGTGAGGTGAATGTCATGCACGCCTGCGGTCATGACATCCACATGAGCAGCTTCGTCGGCACCGCACGCGTCTTGGCCAAGCTGCGGGATCAATGGAGCGGCACCATCGTCATGATCGGCCAGCACGCCGAGGAGCGCGTGCTCGGTGCGCGCCTCATGCTGCGCGCGGGCTTGTTCTCCAAGTTCCCCAAGCCGGATAAAGCCATCGCGCTGCATTGCGCATCCGATATGGCGCACGGCACCGTCGGCATCGTCGAGGGTTATGCCTTGGCCAATGTCGATAGCGTCGAGATCGTCGTCAAAGGCGTCGGCGGGCATGGTTCCATGCCGCATTTGTGCAAAGACCCCATCGTCCTCGCCTCACAGATCGTCCTCGCCTTGCAAACCATCGTCAGTCGTGAGGTGCGGCCCGGAGATCCGGCCGTTGTGACCATCGGCAGCATCCATGGCGGCACCAAGAGCAACATCATCTCCGACGAAGTGCGCCTCCAGCTCACCCTGCGCAGCTACAAGACCGAAACCCGCCAGCACCTCATCGACTCCATCAAGCGCATCGTCAAAGCCCAGGCCGAATCCGCCAATATGCCCGCCGAAAAAATGCCCGAAGTCATCGTCTCCGACGACCAAGCGCCCGCCCTCTACAATCAGCCCGCCCTTTGTGCCGAAGTCCGCCAGCTCATCAGCACCGCCATCGGTGCCGACAAAGTCCTCAACCGCGAGCCCGTCATGGGAGCCGAAGACTTCGCCGAATACGGCCTCACCAAAGAAAAAGTGCCCCTGTGCATGTTCTGGCTCGGCACCCAGCCACCCGCCCTTGTCGCCGAGGCCAAAGCCAAAAGCACCACACTCCCATCCCTGCACTCCCCCTACTTCAAGCCCATCCCCGAGCCCAGCATCGAGACCGGCGTGAAAGCCATGACCTCCGCCGTGCTCGGCATGCTCAAAAAGTAGCCCAGTTGCTGTGCAACTGGCATCCCCCTACCTTCGGGAAATGGGGTCGGTGTGCGACTGTCTGACAAAGCGTCTCTTCAGCATTGGCTGCCCCGCTGCTTCGCTGGACTATAAGAAGAGGAGTGGAGGAGACGGCTGCGCCGGAGAAGGGGAGACTATGAGACTATGAGACTATGAGCCAAACTATCCGGCCTGCGCTATGAGATGTTCAAGTCCTTGCGCGCTACAGCGATGGAGATGGCGTAGCCGCCCATGACGTCGATAAGCGACATGATGCCTAGGAGGAGAAAGACGTTGGTGCCCGCCCCAGCGACGACGAGGAACTCCACGATGAAGATGATGAACACCAACATCGAGAGAAGGTGCTCGAGGGTGGAGGACTGAGTCGTGCGCGTTGACTTGAGGATCTCAATGAAAAGCAGGGCAAGTCCGCCGGCGATCATCACTTCATTCCAGCCGAAGGACCAATCCGCCCCGGAAATGAGAGTGGCACCCCACAGCGGTGGCTGGGGCGGCGTGCTGAAGGGGTGTCCCATGG
>JANOBP010000180.1:0-3433 GCA_031411715.1 Verrucomicrobiaceae bacterium
GGATCTCCTCGCCAAGAGTCTTCAGCACGTCACGGCCGACTTGCACGATGTAGCTGCGCGGGCCGAGATTGACGAAGACGGGACGGGTGGGCTGGACTGGAGGTGGCATGGTGAGAAAGGCGAGATCAACGCGGCGGAAGCTGCGAGAGCGCGTACTGTGCGGGTGAAGCGGAGTTGAGGCAAATCGTTTGAAAGCAGGACTCACGGCGGAACCAGGTGGTCTGGCGCTTGGCGTACTGGCGGGTGGCCAACTGAATGGCTGCGGCGGTTTCATCAAGCGATGCCGCGCCAGCGAGGTGGGCGCGGACTTCCCGGATGCCGATGGCCTTCTCAGCGGTCAGCGAAATTGGCCCCAAGGCAGCGACTTCGGCGATGAGTCCTGCCTGGAGCATGCTGAGCGTACGCTGGTCAATGCGTTGGCATAAGTCGGCACGGTCCCAGGTGAGATTGACGCCACGAATGTGAGGCGTGGCCTGCGCAAAGCTTTGACGGAGGCTTGACTGAGCCTGCCCGGTGAGAAGGCAGATCTCCAGGGCGCGCTCGACATAGCGCGGATTGCGCAGATCGACGTTGCTGGCTGCGGCGGGGTCAAGAGCGAGCAACTCGGCGACTTTCTCGTCGAGAGGGCGCTGGCGGAGGTCTTCACGCATAGCGGCGTCCCCTTGTGGCAGCGTGGCCAGTCCATGCGTGAGTGATTTGATGTACAAACCAGAGCCGCCGACCACCATGGGCACTTTCCCACGCTGAGCGATGTCTTGGAGGATGGGTAGCGCGAGTTCACGGAAGCGCTGCGCATCACAGCTCTCGGTGAGCGGCAGCACGCCATAGAGATGATGCGGCGCGCGGGCGAAGTCGGCTGCGGCGGGCTTGGCGGTGAGGATTTGCAGTCCCGCGTAAAGCTGAAAGGCATCCGCATTGACGATCTCTCCATCGATTTGCTCCGCGTAGTCGAGCGCGAGGGCGGACTTGCCGGACGCAGTGGGACCGACAATGAAAAGAGTGGAGACAGGGAGCATGCGCGGAGGTTAGCGCACGGCGCGCTGAATACCCTCGCCCGTGCGGCGCACGCCGTAGCCGAACCAGCCGATGCCACGGTCCACGCTACGACCGACTCTTTGTGCAGGACCTCCACCACCACGGCAGGCGGGAAGGAGCATTAAGACAGAGATGAGAAGAGGGAATGCAGTCTTCATGGTGTGAAGAGTATGCATGATGAGTGGATGCTCAAGTCTGACGCGCTGTAGCGATCACTTGCCCTTCACCTGCAAAATAAGCCGGATGGTGTCCAAGCGCAGCCGTGCAGAGTCCAGCGCGGCGGTCAGCTCGGCCAACTGGGCTTTGGTGCCTTCGATTTCCTCAGGACGGACGTGGTCGTTGATCTGGCGGAGCGCTTCAAGGCGGCTGATCTCGTCCTGGAGTTGCTGGCGCATGGTTTCCTTGGCGGCAGAGACGATGGTATCCATGTCAGCCTCCGCGAGCTTGCGGGACTTGCTGAGCATGGCTGGGAAGAGCTTGCGCTTGATGGCGACATTCTCGAGAAGGCGCGTGGGGCTGCCTTTTTCGAGTTTGGCCTTCTTCATGAGGTCCTCTTCACGGCGGTCCTTGTTGGTGTGATCGACGACAATGCTGATCGGCACGGCCGAAAGGAAGCGATCCACGTGCAATGCAGCCGGCGCGATGCAATCGACGACGAAGTGTGTCTCCAGCAGCAGGCCTTCGACACCGGCATTCTTCCACACGGCGAAGGAACTATTCCCCTCCTCACTGCCGAGCAAGATGTCGAGCGCTGCACGCACCAGTGGGTGGTCTTGAGTGAGGAAGCCCATGTTCTCCCGTGAGAGAGCACGTGTGCGGTCAAAGGTGACGCTGAGGCCTTCATCAGGCAGGGCTGGGAACGCATCTGTCTTGATGCTGCCAGGAAGGAGGAAGTAACCACGCTGGCCGAGCTCCTCAACGTGCATGCCAAAGTGATCGACCAGACGAATGAAGAACTCTTCGAAGTCGGTGGTGCTTTCCTGAGTGCGAATGGCATCGATGACACCAGCGGCGCGCTCAGGCTTGCAGGAGCCGAGTTCCAAAAGGCGATCATGACCACGCTCGAGTTTCTGCACGACTTGCTCGCGCAGCTTGGAGGTCTCTTTGAGGAAGGCCTTGAGCTTTTTGACATCAAACTCGGCCAACAATGGCTCCAGGCTCGATTTGAGGCCTTCAGCGATCTCAGTGGCTCCGTGGAGATTTTTCTCGATGGCGTTCAATCCATCGTGATACCAGCGAGCGAGCACTTCTTCGGCACTTTGCTTGATGTAAGGCACGTGAATGTGAATCGTACTCGTCTGGCCGATACGGTCGAGGCGTCCGATGCGCTGCTCGAGCAATTCGGGATCAGGCGGCAGGTCAAAAAGCACGAGATGATGTGCGAACTGGAAGTTACGACCTTCACTACCGATCTCGGAGCAGATGAGGACACGCGCACCTTCTTCATCGGCAAAGAAAGCCGCGTGGCGGTCCCGCTGCAGGAGCGTGAAGCCCTCATGGAAGAGCGCCGCGTTGATATTGACCTCATGAAGCAGCAATTCCTGAATCTGCTCGGTCATTTTGCGAGTGCGGCAGATGAGCAGCACTTTTTCGTCGCCGAGCTTCTTAAGCAATGCGGCGAGCCATTTGACTTTGGCAGCGAGAGGATCTTCACCACCATCAATGGGAGCGAGCTTGGCCTCGCGAACGGGGAAGCCCGTAAGCGCGGTGCGCGTGTTGCGGAACATCACGCGACCGGTGCCGAACTCGTCGATCAGTGCCGCCACCAGCTTCTCACGGCTGCCCTCCGTGCCTGCTTTCATGGCAGAGAGATGCTCCTGAACGTGCGTGGATTTTTTGGAGAAGAGCTGTTGATCGCCAGCGGTGAGCGTTTTCCCGTCGAGCACCCGATCCACGGCGCTGGCGACTTCTTCATAGTGACTGGATTCCGCGAGGAACTGCTGCAGGTCACCGTAGCGGCCAGGATCGAGGAGGCGCAGGCGGGCGAAGTGGCCTTCTGGGCCAAGTTGCTGCGGAGTCGCCGTCAGCAGGAGCAATCCGGGGACTTTGGCGGCGAGACTTTCCACCAGTTGATAGGCCGGGCTGGCTTGTTGTGAGTCCCACTCGAGGTGGTGCGCCTCATCGACCACGAGAAGATCCCAGCCCGCCTCGACTGCCTGCTGCGCGCGGTTGGGTGCGTTGGCAAGGAAGGTGGTGCTGCAAATGACGAGTTGGCTGTCGAGGAAAGGGTTTCCGTTTTCTGCATTGGCATCCAGAGACTCACAGCGCTCCTCGTCATAGAGCGAGAAGAGGAGATGGAAGCGGCGGAAGAGCTCGACAAACCATTGGTGGATCAAGGCCTCAGGCACGAGGATGAGGATGCGCTCGGCGCGGCCAGTGAGATGGAGGCGGTGCAGGA
>JANOBP010000181.1:0-5050 GCA_031411715.1 Verrucomicrobiaceae bacterium
AGAGTGAACTGCGGCGGGATGAAGATGAAGTTCCAAACCAGTGCGCTTACGACTGCCATGGTAAGCACTGGTCCTCGATTACACCGCGTCCCAGCCAGCACAATGGCCATCAAGAACACCAGTGCTGCAAACATGTAACCCGTGTAAGGCAAAAGAATCCAGCAAGTGGAGGCGAGCATGAACACTACCGTGAGACTCCAACTGAACTGGCTAACCACTTCAAGAGGCACAGGCAGACGCAGGGACTTATGACTGGTTTGAATGGTGTTCATTACGATTAGATCTCCACTTGCTGTCCCAGTTCGATCACGCGTCCCACTGGGATTTGGAAATAGGTTGCGGGCTGCTGGGCAAGTTTGCTGGCGAGGGAGAAGAGGTGCTCGCGCCAACGTGCCATGCCGGGTTTGGCGCTGGGGATGATGATCTCGCGACCGAGGAAGAAGGTGGCTTTTTCGGGCTCGACTTCGAGGTCGTGATTGGAGCATTGACGAAGCAGACGCGGGACGTTGGGCTTTTGCATGAAGCCGAATCGGCCTGTGACACGCCAGAAACCTTCGCCGAGATTTTCCACCTCGACACGACGACTCGGCGGCACCCAGGGTTCGTCTTCGGTGGTGAGCGTCATGAAAATGACGCGCTGATGAATGGCCTGGTAGTGCTTCAAACTGTGCAGCAGGGCGATGGGGGCACGTCCACTGGTGCTGGTCATGAAAATGGCGGTGCCGGGCACGCTGATGGGCGGGCGGCGTTTGAGGCTCTCACACAGCATTTCCTGTGTGAGCGAGCTTTTTTCCATCGAGGCACGCACGAGGCGGCGGCCCATGGCCCAGGTGCTCATGAGCGTGAAGATCACCGCTCCGACAGCGAGCGGGAACCAGCCGCCATCGAAGAATTTCACGAGGTTTGCGCTAAGGAATGCGATCTCTATGGTGCCAAACACGAGGCACAGCGGCAGCGTTTTGAGCACGCTCCACTTCCACAAATGCCGTGCGGCAAAGTAGAAGAGTATGGTGGTGATGAGCATGGTCATGGTGACGGCCACGCCATACGCAGCGGCAAGATTGGACGAGGTGCGGAAGGCGAGCACGAGAGCGAGGCAGGCCAGCATGAGCAGCCAGTTCACCATCGGGATGTAGATCTGACCGCGAGCATGCTCGGAGGTATGACGAATGCTGAGACGCGGCAGGTAACCAAGTTGCACGGCGCTGAGCGTGAGCGAGTAGGTGCCGGTGATGAGCGCCTGCGATGCGATGACGGTTGCGGCGGTGGCGAGCAGCACGAGCGGAAGCATGGCCCATGTGGGAGCCATTTGGAAAAACGGCGAATGTGCCACCTCCGGGTTGTGCATCAAAAGGGCGCCCTGACCGAGGTAATTGAGCCCCAAGGCTGGAAAAACGAGCGAGAACCAGCCACGGCGGATCGGCCCAGCACCGAAGTGACCCATGTCGGCATACAAGGCCTCACCACCGGTCACAGCGAGGAAAACGCTGCCGAGGATGACGAAGCCTGCATGGCCGCCAGTCATTAAAAAATGCCATCCATGCCAGGGATTGAACGCAGCGAGAATTTCCGGGCCACTGATGAGATGTGACAAGCCGAGTGCGCCGAGGCTCACGAACCACAAACCGGTGATCGGGCCAAAAAAGCGCCCCATTTTGGCTGTGCCAAGGAACTGCACCGAAAATAGCACGATGAGGATCACGATCGTGATGCCCATGATGAGCCACTGCATTTGATGATTCCACGCCTCAGCCGCCAAAGCCTCCGTCGGAGCCGCACCGAGCACGCCGCCGTCTTTGAGGCCCTCCACGGCACTCAGCACCGAGATCGCGGGCGTGATGATGCCATCACCAAATAGCAACGCCGCACCGAAAAGGCCTAGCAATACGATCACCGCACGGCGTTTCGACGTTTCACTCATGCCATGCGAAGCCAGCGCCATCAGCGAGAGCACGCCGCCTTCGCCCTTGTTGTCCGCCCGCAGGATGAAGATGAGATACTTCACACACACGAGCAGGATAAGTGCCCATAGCACTAGCGAAACAACGCCGAGCACGTGTGCATGCGTCGGGTCGATGTGATGCGGGCTGTGCGGACTGAAACACTCCTTCAGCGTATAGATCGGCGAGGTGCCGATGTCCCCAAACACAACGCCGAGCGCTGCAATGACGAGGGTGGTGGTGGAGAGTTTATGGAGACCGTGCTTTTCTGTGTCATTCATGACAAAACGAAACTAGCTGCGATCAGACAACCGGCCAGTTAATCGGCTCCGAAAGGGTGTTAAAAAGATGTGAAGAAACGGATTCATTATGATTCACTCAGTTTCCACGGTCTGAGAGAAACATTCCTCCTGCATCGTGAAGCATATCGCATGAAACACATCCTCACCGCCCTCTTCGCCCTCACGCTCGCCGCTTCCGCACGCGACAAGACGCTCGACATTTATTGGATCGACTCCGAGGGCGGGGGATCGACGCTGATCGTGACTCCGGAGGGAGAGTCCGTGCTTATCGACACGGGAAATCCGGGTGGGCGTGATCCGCAGCGTATTCAGAAGGTTGCTACGGAGGTCGCGGGATTGACGCGCATCGACCACGTCGTCATCACGCACTTTCATGTCGATCACTTTGGCGGACTGGCCGAGTTGGCGGCACTGATGCCGATTGGGACACTTTATGACAAGGGAATCACCGAGGGCAGTCCGGATGGCAAGGCGCAGGACATGCGCTGGACGTTGATGAGCAGGCCCTACCGCGATGCGAAAGTGGAAAAACGGGTCACGCTGGCTGCTGGCGATGTTTTGCCGCTCAAACAGGCCGAAGGCAGTCCGAAGATCACGCTGCGCTGCCTCGGGGCAAATCAGAAGTTTATTCCGCCGTTTCCGGATCAGCCAGAAAACCCACTGAAGGGCTCCGTGCCGCCCAAAGCACCTGATCCAAGTGACAATGCCAACAGTGTGGTGCTCGTGCTCGACTTTGGCGGTTTCCGCTTCTTCGACGGCGGAGATCTGACCTGGAACGCGGAGGAGAAGCTCGTCTCGCCCTTCAATCTCGTCGGTGCCATCGATCTGTATCAGGTGAACCACCATGGCCTGGACGTAAGCAACAACCCGATGCTGATTCGCAGCATTCAGCCCACCGTTTCGGTGATGAACAACGGCCCCAAGAAAGGCACCAGCAAGTCGGCCTTGGACGCGCTCAAGTCCACACCGACAATCCAAGGGATGTATCAAGTCCACGAAAATATCCGCCCCGACGCCGAGAACACGGCTGAAAAAGCGATGATCGCGAATCACGGCGATTTGGCCGAGGGCTGCACCGCGCAGCACATCCACTGTGTGGTCAACGCGGATGGAAAGAGTTACACGGTCGAGGTGCCCTCGCAGAAGCACACGCGGACGTTTGAGACGCGGAAAAAGACCGTCTCGGGTACTCTCTAGAGAACGATAGAGCAAAATGTACGGTTGAACGACTTCACTGCGTTTAAGTGCTTCGTGGTCTTAGGCGCTGTGGGGATTAGAGAGTGGCTTGCATGCGTTGGGAGCGAATCTGGAGTTCAACAGCGGCGCCGTGCAGCAGGTGAAAGCCACGCTGCCAGCAGTCAGCACAGGTCAGCGTTTTGTGCGGCTGAAGGTGACGGGGTGCTGTGATGGCCGCACTTGGCTGCGGCGACTAGTAGCGGGTCTTCAGCGCCCGGAATAGGTCTGAGATCTCAGCATCCACTTCTTCCTTGAATTCCACCGTTTCCCGCACCTCTTCTACCAGTAGGGCACGGTAGTTCCGCAGCAGTCGCACCAGGGCGGTGCGCAGTGCCCCCTCGTGCATGGATAATCCAGCGGCCAGGGCTGCCACATCATGACCGCGCAGACTGCCGCCGCTAACCAGCACGGGGCTCAGCGAGTCAAGCAAGGAAACGCGGCGAGCACCTGGAGCGAGGCTTCTGCCATGTGCTCGACCACGGCGGCCTGCGTCGCGCCACGCTGCGTGGCACTGAGAAACTCAGTAAGCGCCTGATCATCGCAGCGCTGACACATAATCTGAGCCTGCTGCTGCGCCAGCAGACGGGGATTGGCAGCGCGAAACAATCGCTGGCAGCGGCGGCAAACATACTGCTTGAACCACTGGACATAGGTCTCCTCCGTGCGCCGCGAACCGAGCGGCGGCGGTAGCCGCGAGATAGACTGCGACGAAGGAGCAGCCCTGGAGCGCAGCGGAAGGGTGAAGGAGCCGGAGGAGGCGACTGAATCAATACTGTTTGAAGCGTACCCGACCTCGCAGTTGCTCCTCCAGGCTCGGTTCTGACTTTGGATTGGTCTCACTCCCCTTTTAAAGTCCCATGCCGTAGAAAACCATTATTTTTGTTGCACCAGTACTGCATGGCGTGTGAACCGACACCGGCGAATGCCGCACACCGTACTTTATCGACAAAACCGTCGCCTATAAAGCTGCTGACAAACCTCACGATCTGCGAATGATCATCAAGTTCGCCCTACATTCTGTTTCTTGCACTATGAAAGCCAATGCTAAGCCAGGTATGAAACGCAGCCGCACGCCGTGGACAGCGAAGCTGCGTCCCGAAATGGAACTTGTGGTCGCTGCGGACCCAAAAGGGCGCGGGCAAATGCTGTTTCCGACTCCTGCTCTCGTCGCGGAGGAGATCGCGGCCATTCCGCACGGATCGTTACTTACCGTTTCAGCACTCCGATCCCGTCTCGCCCGACGTTGCGCGGCCGATCTTACCTGCCCGCTGATGACTGGCATTTTTTATAACCTCGTTGCTGGAGCGGCCGAAGAGCAGTTGGCAGCCGGGCAGCAGCCATTGGCGCCCTATTGGCGTGTTGTTCTCGACAATGGCACACTGAGCCCCAAGACCCCCGGTGGCCCCGAACAACAGGCGGAACGGTTGCGGCAGGAAGGGCACTCGGTCATTGAGCGGCGCGGCAAGCTTCACGTCCCTGACTACCAGCAGCACCTCGCACCATGAAGAAGCGCCGAGGAGTCGAGCGGGGCGAACCCTCAAGTGGCGTTGTCATGCTCTGTTTGGGCGGGTG
>JANOBP010000182.1:0-5779 GCA_031411715.1 Verrucomicrobiaceae bacterium
CAACTATAAGACTCCGTTCATCGACAAGCTGGCTGCTGAGGGCACGCGGTTCACGCATTGCTTCACGGCGGCGCTTTGTGGCCCATCGCGGGCGATGATCATGACAGGGCGCTATGCCTTCCGCAATGGATCGAGCAATCAGGACGCCTGCACCGTCATGCCGAACAAGGAATTGCAGCTAGCTCGCGTCTTCAAGAGCGCGGGATACAAGACGACATCCATCGGCAAGTGGGGCCAGCTTCCAGGCGAGCCGGACGAGGCGGGCTTCGATGATTACCTGCGCTTCAATGGCAGCGGCGTTTATAGAAACAAAAAAGAGGACAAACCTGAGGAGTATCTCGTGAATGGCAGGGAACTGAAACTCGGCAACGACGAATACATGCCTGACCTCATGCATGAGCACATGATGAAGTTCATCAAGAAGCACAGTGGTGAACCCTTCTTCGTCTATTACCCGATGTCCAGTGTCCACGGCGATCTGCTACCGACTCCCGACAGCGCACCCGGCAGCACTGACCTCATGGCCGACAACATCGCCTACATGGATAAGCTCGTCGGCAAGCTCGTTTCAGAACTCGAAGCGCTCAAGCTCCGCGACAACACGCTCATCATCTTCATGGGCGACAACGGCACCGGCAAAGGCCAGTCCGAGCGTGCTACCATCGGCGGCAAAGCGCTCTCCGGGATGAAAGGCACCATGCTCGAATGTGGTGGTCTCGTGCCCATGATCGTCAATTGGCCCGGCAAAACGCCCGCAGGCAAAGTCAGCGCCGATTTGATCGACTCCACCGACTTCTTGGCAACCTTTGCCGAACTCACCGGCGGCACCTTGCCCAAAGACACGATCTTCGACGGCAACAGCATCGCACCGCAACTCCTTGGCGAAGCAGGCACGCCGCGTGAGTGGGTCTATAACCAACTCGCCGCCATGTGGTATGTGCGAGATGCGCAGTGGAAGCTCAACGAGAAGGGCGAACTCTACGACATGAGCGATGCGCCCTTCACCGAGAAGCTTGTCACCGGCGATCATCCCGCCCGCACCAAACTCGCCGCCGTGCTCGCCAAACTGAATCCCGCAGGCGGCATCCCCGATAGCGGCGACGGCACCGGTCGTCACGCCAACAAGGACAAGAAAAAGAAGGCTGAGGAACCCATGAAAAAGCCCGAAACACCGCCCACAACCACGATGAGCGCCGAGGACGCCGAACGTGCCGCGAAGTTTGATAAGCTCGACAAAGAAAAGGTCGGCAAATTCACCCGCGAATACTACACCACCCACCAATCCGATGCCGCCGCTGCTGGTGAACGATTTAATAAATACGATGCCGACAAAGACGGCTTCGTCAGCCGTGAGGAATACATTTCTAAAGGCAAAACAGCGAAGAAATAGGCAAGAGAATGGGGGCAGGAGAATAAAAAAAAAGCTTCTCAATCCCTCATTCTTTTGCCCCCATTCTCCTGCCTAAATCATTCCCTTCCATTTTATGAAACACATCCTAACCGCCATCCTGCTAACCCTCCCCTCGCTCCATGCAGCGACGAAGCCCAACATCCTTTTCATCTCCGTGGATGATCTGCGACCCCAACTCGGTTGCTACGGCGATAAACTTATCAAATCACCCAACATCGACCGCATCGCGGCGCGTGGGATCGTTTTCAACAAAGCTTACACGCAGCAGGCCGTATGCAGCCCATCACGCACCGCGATCATGACGGGCTTGCGGCCCGATGTCACCAAGGTCTGGGACCTCGACACCCACTTCCGTCCTGCGCAGCCCGATTGCATCACGCTGCCACAGCACTTCAAAGCCAACGGCTATCAGTGTGAAGCGCTGAGCAAGATCTATCACAAAGGTCATGAAGACGGTCGCTCATGGACCGCGCCGCATTGGTATCCGTTTGGTCGGTCCGTGGATACCGATCTCGTGGACTGGACCAAGCAGATCGTCACCAAACATGACGTGAATGTGCTCGAATACTCCGCGCCCGAGGCCAACAACAACTCCGTCAAAAAGAAGGACAAGGAAGCTAAGGGTGGACCCGCCTTTGAGATCAGCCCCAAGGATGACAGCGACCTCCCCGACGGTGCCACGGCAAACGAAGCCGTGAAGCGACTCGCCGCCTTCAAGGCCAAGGGCGAACCCTTCTTCCTCGCTGTCGGTTTCTTGAAGCCGCATCTGCCGTTCGTCGCGCCAAAGAAATACTGGGACCTCTACGACCCGAACAGCATCCCGTTGCCAGCGATCGATCATTTGCCTGAAGGCGCACCGCCATATGTCGGCCACACGAATGGCGAGATTCATAACTACCCCGGCGTGCCGAAGGGTGACCCCATCCCTGCTGACTTCGCCAAAACCCTGCGCCACGGCTACTATGCCTGCATCAGCTACATGGATGCCCAGGTCGGCAAGGTGCTCGACGCGCTCGAAAAAGAAGGCCTCGCGGACAATACCATCATCGTGCTCTGGGGTGATCACGGCTGGCAGCTCGGCGATCACGGCCTCTGGCATAAGCATACGAACTTTGAACTCGCCACCCGTGCTCCGTTGCTCATCAGCGTTCCTGGATCAAAGTCTGCGGGTCAAAAATGCGCCGCCACGGTGGAGTTTGTCGATGTGTATCCGACACTCGCTGAGCTTAGCGGCCTTCCCGCTCCAACAGGACTCACCGGCAGCAGCTTAAAGACCTACATCGACAACCCCGCAGCGCCATCCACCAAAGTAGCCATCAGCCAATACCCGAAGAAGGCCCCTGAAGGCCCTGTCATGGGCTACAGCATCCGCAACGACCGCTACCGCGCCACTTTCTATCGTCTGCGCAATGGCTCGCAAATCGTCGGCACCGAGCTCTACGACGAACAAAACGACCCCAACGAAATCGTCAGCCTCGCCAACAAACTCGAGAACAAAGAACTGCTCGAAACCCTTGCCAAACATCTGCCTCCCGTCGGTTCTGATGCGCCACTTGCAGGCGGTGAAGGCAAGAAAGGCAAAAAGAAAGACAAAGGCAAACCCGAAGCACCAGCTCCTACCGCCGCCACCGATGATCGCGGCGCACGCTTTGATAAACTCGACAAAGACAAAGCCGCTAAGCTCTCGCGCGACTACAACACCACCCACCAATCCGATGCTGCTGCAGCAGGCGAACGCTTCACGAAATGGGACACCGACAAAGACGGCTTTCTTTCGCGTGGGGAGTATTTGAAGCAAGGGAAGTAGGGGGAGCCTTGGAAGGAACGTTTCGCTAAGTTTTCAATCCCCATGTTTCGTCTCCCATTCTTTACCGCACTCTTCTTCTCATCCATCCTTCACGCGCAGACGCGATGGATCGACACCATGCCCAAAGGTGGCACGGAATGGAAAGCGCGTGAGACACGCACGCTCGCTGGTTTTGAGGTGAAAACGACCGCGCAGGCGGATCTCACGCGATTCGGCGGTCTTGCGGCCGATAAGCGTGAAGCCAGCGGATTCTTCCGTGTTGAGAAAATCGGCGAGCGGTGGTGGATGATCGATCCTGAGGGCGGACGCTTCGTTTTCAGCGGTGTCGGCAGTGTCAAGCCGCGCGATGACTTGGCTGCGAAGGAACCGTTCGCGCGACTCTACGGCTCGAAAGCCGCTTGGGCGGACAAAACACTCGAAACCTTCCGCTCACTCGGCTTTCACGGCTGTGGTGGCTTTTCCGACCACGAAACGCTGCGTGCCGCTTCGAAGCCGATGCCTTACACCGTCACGCTGAATTTGATGAGTTTGTTTGGCAAGACCCTCAAGCTCACGCATCAGCAGCCTGGCCACACTGGTTACGAGCAGGACTGCCTGCCGGTGTTTCATCCCGACTTTGAAAAGCACTGCATGCAGCAATGCGCCGAGCGTCTCGGTGCCATGAAAGAAGATCCATGGCTCGTTGGTGTTTTCTCGGACAACGAAATGCCCATCGCCAAAGACATGCTCGACCGCATGTTGAAGCTCGATGACTCCAAAAAAGGTTTCGCCAACATGAAAGCGGGCGCGAAAGCCTTCATGGTCGGGAAAGGCGAGATCACCGACGAATTGCGCCGCAAGTTCGTCGAGCACGTCTATGACACTTACTTCCGCATCACGACCAAAGCCATCCGTGCCGCCTTGCCGCATCATTTATGTCTCGGATCACGCTTTCATGATCCCGCCGTGGACAGCGCCGCCGTCTGGCGTGCCGCAGGCCGCTGGTGCGATGCCATCTCGATCAATTACTACTACGTCTGGACGCCGAAGAAGCAGGATCTCGACAACTGGTTCAAATGGTCTGAAAAACCCTGCCTCATCACCGAGTTCTATGCCAAAGGAGCGGACAGCGGCATGGGTAACACCACCGGCGCTGGCTGGCTGGTGAAGACGCAAGCCGACCGCGGTGCCTTTTATCAAAACTTCACCCTCGCCCTGCTGGAATCCAAAACTTGTGTCGGCTGGCACTGGTTCAAATACATGGACAACGACCCCGCTGATCCCAAAACCGACCCGAGCAACAAGGACAGCAACAAAGGCATGTTCAACGCTCTCTACGAACCCTACCAACCGCTGCTCGATGCCATGCGCGAGCTCAACACGCGCGCCTATCCGTTCATCGAGCACGTTGACTCCACCAAGCCATGAAACACCTCCTCGTTCTCCTGCTAAGCCTCAGCGCATTCGCCGCCGACAAATCCGCGCCCGAATACCCCACTGATGTCCGCGTCGAAGCCGATGTCGCTTACCTGGCCGATGATCGAAAAGAGAAAGCGGATCTCTACTTTCCGAAACAGATGCCCGCGAACGCCAAAGTGCCCGCAGTCATCTGGATTCACGGCGGCGGCTTCAACGACGGCGACAAAGCCAAGTCCCGCGAACTAAACTTCTGTCACGAAATGGCCTTGCACGGCTATGTCGCCATGAGCATCAACTACAAACTTCGACGTATGGAAGGCCAAGTCACCTGGCCGCAGTGCGTGCATGACGCCAAAACAGCAGTCCGCTGGCTGCGCACCAACGCCGCCAAACTCGGCATCGATCCCGAACGCATCGCTGTCGCCGGAGGCAGCGCTGGCGGGAATTTGGCCGCCATGCTCGGCCTCACCGGCCCAGCGGACGGTCTTGAGCCTACAGGAGAAGGCAGCACCAAAGTTAGTTGCGCCATCGACTTCTACGGAGCCGTCGATCTGCCGAACTATCACGACATGAAGATGTTCGCTAAAACCCGTGCCGAAGCTCCCGAACTGTATGTCAAAGCCTCACCCATCACCTATGTCGATCCGCAGGATGCACCGCTTCTGATCATCCACGGCACCAAAGATGAGACAGTCGCCCTCAGCCAAAGCGAAACGCTGGCAGCCAAATGCAAAGCGGCCGGCCTGGAGCATGAAATGCTCATCCTCCCGGATGCTCCGCACACCTTCAAGCTCGTCGAAGACGGTATCGATCTGCGTCTGCAGGTTTTTGCGTTCCTCGACAAGCACTTAAAGCGTTAATATAAAGTAGTGGCGGCACTCTGCCTTGCCTCGCATCCGCCAGAGATCTGTGTTCATGGCGGCACGGCCAGTGGAGTGATGGCGGCGGTGACTGCCGTGAAGCAAGGCCGCACGGCTGGAACGAACGAAGTAATTCTGCTCCGCACAGGTTTTACCAAACTGCTTGAAGTTGCCAAACGCGACGAATAGCACGAATGCACCGCCAATGGGCAACGCTTTACGTCTGTTCTTTTATCCCGCTTATCTCCCTCGCCATCACGGCAGCTTGCTCGGACCTGCGCGGTTCAAATGGGCACCGAAGGA
>JANOBP010000183.1:0-3932 GCA_031411715.1 Verrucomicrobiaceae bacterium
CGACGACCACGCGCTTCCTTCACGATGTGCTCATAGTCTTCCTGTGGCTCAAAGCCGAGCAGTGAGAGCTTGAAACCGTTTTGCCCGCCCGATTTGCCGTGGCAACCGCCCGAGTTGCATCCGCCTTTTGTGAGGATGGGCACGATGTCATTCGCGAAGTTCAATGGGCGCAGTGCTTCAGCAGCGAAGCAAGGCGCAGCAGCAGACAGGGCGGCAAGGATAGTGAGGCGTGGAAGGTTCATAACAGGAGTAACCTACGGGCTGAGAATGGGAATCTTGTCTGCGAATGGCAGTTACTAGGTTAATGGCCGATCAGGGAGTCTGAATCTCCAACTGCTCGCAGATGGCACGAGCAGTGTTGTCTTTTACCTCGCGGTGCCTCGGGACACTGGTGATTTTCGATTGGCTGGATTCCCCCAGATCGAATGATTGCCGCCTTCGCGATAGAGCTCACATCCATACCGACGCAAATGCCGCTCCAGATCAACGAGCTTTATGCAGCGAGAACGAGCGTGCGCTTCACACTTTGCAGACTGCGAGTTTGATCCGAAAGCTCACACTGGCACTCGAGAACGAGCTTGAGCGCATCCATCAGGTTTGTTTCGGCCTCTTCTAGAGTTTCACCTTCCGAGATGGCGGCTGGGATTTCCTCAACCCAGCAAGTGTAGCCACCTTCAGCGGCGGGCTTCATGACCGGAGAATAAATGTAATTGTGGCTCGCTTCAAGGGTTAGAATTTTGTGAGCAAGCAGGATACGGTTTAGACTGCCCTGGCTTCAGACCGCCAACATGCTCAATCGTCATCTTGTAGTCCTTGTGGCCCGGATTCATGAAGAAAGCAGCATCACCAACCATTCCATGCCCATCTTCAGCACGGAGCATGACGGTGATCATGCGATCCGAGTCCATGCTGGCACTGCCAATGATTTCCGCTTTGGAAGGCGTGGTTTGCGCCCTTTTCGTGGCACAGGTTGTCAGGCCGAGTGCAAGCAGAGTGAACATAGCTCTCACGGCCATCAAGCTGTTGCGAGCACGCGTTTGATTGCTTTGGGTTCCTTTTGCGCGACTTGAATCAGCACGCGGGCGGCCCCCGTCGGTCTGCGGCTGCCCTGTTCCCAATGATGCAGTGTGCGGATGCTGATGCCGAGAAATCCAGCGAACTGCGATTGCGACATCGAAAGCGCGGAACGTGCGGCCACGATCTCGGTTTGCGCATCCCATTTGGCCTTTTTCTCACTCTGATATTTGAGTGGATCGAGCTGAACGCGTTTGACGCTGCCATCTGGCTGTTTCGTCAGCCGCCACACACGTGTAGGCGGCTTTTCTCCGCGTCGCACAGCGCCAGCTTCACGAATGGAGGACTTGAGTTCTTCAAAGGTTTTTTTGTTCATGTGAGGTGATCGGTGACTTGCTGTTTGAGTTGTTTGGTCATTGCTGCGTCCAGGTTTTCCATCTCGTTCTTGGCGTAAAGATGCAGGAGGAGGATTTCACCCTCTGCCGTGACATAGTAATAGATGAGGCGAAGTCCGCCGCGCTTTCCCCTCCTTGAGCCTGCCCAGCGCAGTTTGCGCAAACCACCACTGCCAGGGATGACCACACCGGACTCTGGCCGCTCCATCAGATGAAGCTGAAGTTCCAGGTACTCATCGTCATCACGGAGGAGTGATAGATTGCGCGCAAAGAAAGGATATTCAATGAACTCCACGTTCCCTTATACTCCAATGGAGCATTGCTGGCAAGTTTTGGAATGACTCAAACCAGCTCCGCCATCGGCAGATTACCATCCACGAGATACTGCGGTCTGCCGGTGAGATCGGTGAGCGTGGCTTTGGTCACGTCGATGCCCATTTGCTTGTACAGCGTGGCAAAGACTTCACCGAAGGCGACGGGGCGGTCGGTTGGCTCGCCAGCTTGTTTGTCGGTGGCACCGATGACTTGACCGTGACGCATGCCGCCGCAGGCGAGCAGCGCTGAGGCCACGCGCGGCCAGTGATCGCGACCACCTTTGGGATTGATCAATGGCGTGCGGCCAAATTCGCCCCAGACGACGACGGACACGTCTTTATCGAGGCCACGCTCGTGCAGATCGGTGATGAGAGCGGTGAGGCCGCTGTCGAGTAGCGGCAGATCCTCGCGGAGTTGACCGAAGTTATTGGAATGATAATCCCAGCGGCTGAAGGCGAGCGTGACGACTCGCGCACCGGCTTCGACGAGCCTGCGTGCGGCGAGGAAGTGCTCGGGGAGACGCGGGCCGCCGTCATCGCGGTTGCGGTTCTCGCCTTTGCCGTAGCGCTCGACGATGCGCGGGTCTTCGCGGCTCAAGTCGAGTGCGTGGAGCAGCTTGGGGCTCGTGAGCACATTGAGCGCCTGCTCATTAAAGACATCCACTCCGCCCATGAGTCCGGTGGCATCGAGATCGCGGCGCAGGTTGTCAAAACTGCTCAGCAGCGTCTTGCGATCGCCGAGACGATCAAGCGTGATGCCATTGAGCGACATGTCCTCCGTGCCGCCGCCGCGATTCGGCTGGAAGGGCGCATGCGCGACGCCGAGATAGCCCGGCTCGCCCGTGCGCGCCCAAGGCATGTGGCCCATCTTGGGCGCGAGGCCGACGAATGCGGGCATCGCAGGATTCGCGCTGCCTTCGAGCTTGGAAACAATGGAACCCATAGAAGGCCAGCCGCCGGGTGGCTGACGCTTCGCGCTGCGTCCGGTGAGACACTGGAAAGCATCATGGCCGCTGTCGCAGTCCGCCAGCGAGCGGATGAGCGTGCATTTGTCCATCATTTTGGCGAGGCGCGGCAGATGCTCACAGATTTGGATGCCGGGGACATTGGTCGAGATCGGTTTGAACTCGCCACGGATCTCGCTCGGCGCATCGGGCTTCATGTCGAACATGTCCTGATGTGAAGGGCCGCCCGGCAGAAAGATCATGATCACTGCCTTATGCGACTTGCCGACTTTCTGCACCGACTCGGCACGCAGCACATCATTCAACGAAATGCCGCCCATGGCGAGGCCGCCGATTTTGAGGAAGTTGCGACGCGATACTCCATCGCAAAAGCCACCGCTGGGTTGTGAGTAGATGTTGAGCATGCGCAAACCTACGGGGTGACAGACGCGACTCTTGCCAGACCGGCAACACGTTCTGCGTTTGCTTCAACACATGAGCGGACTGATCGGACACACGATGTATGGCATCCTCGCGGCGAAAGCGGCGAAAGGACGCGGCTTGCCGATCACGCCGATCATAGAGCGGCATCTGCCGAGCTTCCTGTGTGGCGCGTATCTCGGCTGCGACATTCAGGTGATGCCAGAAGCCGTGTGCGTTGATACCGGACGCGAGGTTGGCTTCGGCACGGTGCCGTTGGAGAAAAGCCCGAATACCGGAGGTGCAGTGAAACCGTGGTCGTTGGAGCACGATGAGCGAAAATATCGGCCCAAGGAGATTCACGAGCTGTTTTATGGCCGTGCACATCTCGTCTTCGGCTGGGCAAAGCCGGATGTGAACTTGCGTGTGCCGTGGGATCATCTGGCGGACTATTGTGCGCGGGCGATTCGCGATGACATGACCTCGGAGCGCGGTCTCGCGTATGCTTTGGGCTGGATGGTTCACATTGTCGGCGATTCGCTGATCAAATCGATCCAGCCCGGCATTCGCATGCATTTGCTCGATGGCGTTTACACACCGCGAAATCGCATCGTGCAGGATCAGTTCACGTTTCACACCGTTGGCGGCGAATTGGGCATCGATTGGGTCAAAACCTTCCGAGACATGGCCGCGACTCCGGTAGAGACGATTCAGCCGCACTATATGCGCATCGGCGAGAAGCGTGGCGATCTCGCGCAGCTCTTCGATGACGGCTGGAAGCCCGAATTGCAGCCGCTACTGGCCGCCGTGCTCGCTGAGAACCGCCGCTGGCTCCCGCATCACAC
>JANOBP010000184.1:0-7743 GCA_031411715.1 Verrucomicrobiaceae bacterium
CCACGGCGGAGGTCCATGAGACCGTCTCCACTGGCCGGTTCGTGTCGCCAGTAAATGCGCTCGGATTGGAACCTGCCACCGTCTGGTATTCGGCTTGCGTCACCTCATGGCACCCCATCCAAAACCCCTTCGTAAGCGTCACCACCGTCTGCGGTCCCTCATCGGAAAACCGCCCCAGCTCGGCCGGCTGGCCCGCCACCGCCGCGCGGCTGCCCATGACGAACGTGCCCGGCTTGATCCACACCATCCCCAGCACAGGGATCACGTTGGCCGGCGAGCCATCGCCAATGAACGCCGTGGCCGTGACGGTGCCGGCGGAGAAGTTCCCGCTGCCATCGCGTTTCACAATCGTGCTCGGCGTGTTCGCAGCCGTTGCCGCATTGGCCAGGTTGGCTCCGCTGGCAACATCGGCGGCGCTCACTCCGCCCACCGTGCTCGCCGCCACTCCCGTCAAGCCGGCGCCATTGCCATAGATCACTCCACTGACGTCGATCCGCAGCCGCGTGGCATTGGCTTGCTGATCGTAGATGAAGAAGTTGTCAGTCACACCGATCGCATCCGGCGCGTTGTTTTGTCCCACCCACCAGGTGCGGTAGGGAGTGACAAGCGACAGCGCGGCAGGATTGTCGCCCGAGTTCGCCACCGATGCGGCAGGCGCGGCGGTGCTGCTGGTGATGGTCGCACCCGGCGCGATCATGGCCCCGGTGATGGTGCCCGCCGGAATCTGCGCCGGTGAGATGTTGCCCGTGAAGCTGGTAGCGCTGAGCGCCCGCAGCGCATACGGCGTGGCCGTCAGCCGCTGCCGGGGCACGAGCACGGTGTATGCCGCCGCGCTGCCAGCGGGCCGCACGCCCAGCTCCACCCAGCGGTCGCTCCCATCAAAGGGCGCGGACCCGAAGTCCAGCGTGACGGTGAAGATGCCATTGGCAGCCGCGACCGGCGACACCGCCTGCGGCGTGCCGACCGTGGCACCGGCAGAGAGCGCGTTCTTGAGCGTGAACTGGATGTCGTAGTTCCCATTGGCCGATGCGCCCGCATCCATCAGGTGCCCCTGATACATGAAGGCGGTGGATTGCGCGGAGGCGACACTGGCGAACGCGAGGAAGAGAAGGCAGAGCAGGTATGATTTCATGGCACAAATGCCGCGTTGAGGGTCCATCCCTCAAAGAGACGGGCACAGGAGTAACCCATCCGGGCCAGTTTGACGATGCAAAGTTTTGAGGCACTGGCCACGGAGGATCGCCGTCCCCGGCTGTCATCGGCCCGAGGCATCTCGCCTTCGGCTCCATCCGATAAAGGCGAGACGCCTCGATCCATCGACAGGCCAGAGGCCTATCCTCCGCTACAGCTTCCGCAGCCGGAAGAAGACACGCCCGCTGCTGGCGGCACCTAGAGGAACGGCTGGAGCCGCTCACGGTCGGCGTGCCCACCCCATCGAGCCAGCCAGCATTGGCGAGGTCGGTGGAGTTGGATTGCAGCACCCAGCCGGGGACGTTGGAGCACCTGACGACTTGGACGTTCGAGCCAGCGACACCTCGGATCGTAACATGCAAGCTTTCGCAGCCTGCCACTGAAGACAGGGAGATCATGCCCGAACTACATTGGTGCTCAGCTCGCTCCGCTGCCGCGGATGACGGCGGGGAGTGTCTGGGCGAGGATCTTCATGTCGAGCCAGAGGGACCAGTTGTCGATGTATTGGAGATCGAGGCGGACCCATTCATCGAAGTTTTTGATGCCGTTGCGGCCGGTGACCTGCCAGAGGCATGTGAGGCCGGGTTTGACACTGAGGCGGCGGCGCTGGGCGTGCTCTTCAATGCGGTTGATCTCATAGACGGGCAACGGACGCGGTCCGACGAGACTCATCTCTCCGCGCAGGACATTGATGAGCTGCGGCAGCTCGTCGATGCTCATGCGGCGCAGCCAACCGCCAAAGGCGAAGATGCGCGGGTCGTTGGTGATCTTGAAGACGGGGCCGTCCATCTCGTTCTGTGCGGCGAGCGACTCGTGCTGTGCCTCGGCGTCGGCATGCATGGTGCGGAACTTCCACATGGTGAAGGGCTTGCCATAGAGGCCGGCGCGTTCCTGCCTGAAGAATACCGGACCGCGTGATCCACAGCGGATACCAATCATGGCGATGAGCCAGAACGGCAATGACAGGACGAGTAAGATGAAGGCAATGATGCGGTCCAGGATGTTCTTGCACAGCAACTCCCAGGAGGCCTGTGGCGTGCTGTGGAAGACAAGCATGAGCTTGCCGCCCATGACATCAAAGGTCGGTTGTGCGATGGCGGTCTGGAAGAAATCCGCAGCGATCCAAGCCTCGACGCCAACGATTTCACAAGCCTGCACGGCTTCCTCGATGCGGCCAAAGTGGACATGCTTCACAGCAAAGAGCACACGACTGATGGCATGCTCACGCAGGGCCGCCTGCAACTCGCCGACAGGACGCTTCGTGATGTCGAAGGACATGACCACCTGAACTTCAGCCCGCTGCTCAATCGACATGCCTTCAATAAAGTCATCGATATCAGACTGCTGCCCTGCCACGATGACACGTGTGCGCCCCATGCCGGTGGCAAGCTGACGGCGAATGCGGTCACGCTGCCAAGCCTCACGCAGCAGCAACGCGCAACCACCCATGACAACCGAGAAGATCACCACCGCGCGGCTGGCCACTTCCCACTTCAGAAACACCACGCAGGCCCCAATGAAGGTGCCAATGATCACCAGCGCCTCAACGAGCTGCCGCAGGGATTGAGTGAGCGTCTTGTTGTAGATGTTGGAGTAAAAACCGCGGACCTCGAGGGCGATGGGCGTGAAGAACGGCACAACGGCCATGACCCAGTAAAATTTTTCGAGGGGCGGTATCTCCACGACATCCGGCATAAACACCGGCACCACCTGAGAACGCAAATAATGCCCAAACCAGAGACAGAAGGCCAAGATGGCGCTATCGAAGATCTCTGTGAGCTGCAAATTGATTTCTTGCTTACGACCAAGCATACTTGCGGGAAATAGAATACCAGTTTTGTTTACGTTTGTTAAAATTATAATCCACCTAGCTAATGGCACAACACTTTTCCTCCAAAAACCTGCTCCTTTCGTCCTCGCCCTTGGTGGTCGGGGTCGTGGCAGATGCGCCGGCACTGGAACATTTCCTGAATATGGGCGCGGAAGAGCGCGTGCAGTGCTGTGACCTCGTGGAATTACGCCTCGATACGTTAAAAATGCCTGTGGCCGATCTGCGAGCGCGTTTGGCAGGAAATACAACTCCCCTGCTCCTCACCGCGCGCCACCCTGCCGAAGGCGGCCAGGGGCCAGCGGAAGCTGCGGGCCGTGCAGCCATGCTGGAGCCACTTCTCGATCTGGCCGCACTCGTCGACATCGAGCTGCGCAGCGCAATGGAGATGCAGTCCACGATTCAAAAAGCACGCGCCGCAGGTGTGCCCGTCATCGGCTCTTTCCATGATTTTCAGGCCACCCCGGCATCAGAGGTCCTGGAGGGTGCCATCGCCTTCGCACAGCCCGCCGGTCTCGACAGCGTGAAGATTGCCACTTTCCTCAACTCACAGGATGATCTCATGAGTCTGATGAAAATCGCCAGTGCTCCGCATCGCCAACGCATCTCCGTGATGGGAATGGGCCCCTGGGGCCGACTGTCGCGTCTTGTTTTAGCTAAATGTGGCAGTCTTCTCAATTACGGCTTCATCGGCACCTCAAATGCTCCCGGACAATGGCCGGCGGCAGATCTTAAAGCACTCCTCAACCATCTTTGATTCATGAAAAACCCTTTTAAACGCACCTGCATCCTAGCCGCAGCACTCTGCCTCTTCGCCACTGCCTGCGATGATCCAAAGCGCGAGCAGAACCTCAAATGGAGAGAGGAAGAAGCGGAGGCCAAAATCGCCGCTGCTGCCACTCGCGAGCAAGAGTTCGCCAAAGAAAAGAATCAGATCCTCAAACTAAAAACCGAGCTCGAAGCACGCGAAAAAGCGTTTGAGCAGCAAAAGAATGCCCTTACTGCCCAACTCACTCAAGAGACCGAAAAACTCAAAAAGGTCCGTATTCAAATCGAGATGCGCAACCTGCGCGGCCCCATCCCGCAGATCTCCGCTGAGCGCTGCATCGTCATTGATCCAACCAGCAACGATGTGCTCTTTGAAAAGAACGCCGACAAGCGCGGTGCCATCGCCAGCACGACGAAAATCATGACGGGCCTGCTTGTTGTCGAAAGCGGAGCGCTTGATCAAATCATCACGGTTGAAAAGAGTGACACCCAATGTGCGCCCGTGCGTATCGGGCTCAAAGAAGGGGAAAAATACACCCGCCTTCAACTCCTCACCGCCGTGCTCGTCAAAAGCTCCAACGACATCGCTCAGGCATTGGCGCGTGATAACGCAGGCTCTGTCGAGGCCTTCGTAACCAAGATGAACGAGCGTGCCAAATCTCTCGGCTTGGAAAACACTCACTTCGTCAATCCACACGGCCTTCCCGGCCTGACGGAGGACCAACCCTACAGCACGGCACGTGAACTCGCTGTCATAGCCAAAACTGCCGACCTCATGCCGGCAATACGCGACATTGTTCGGCTTAAGTCCTTCATGTTCGTGAAGCCAGATGGCAAATCCATTGAGCTCTCCAACACCAATCGCGTGCTGCGCTCAACCAACTACTGCGACGGCATGAAAACCGGTTACACCGAAGCCGCAGGCTACTGCCTGGTAGCCACAGGCGAGCGTAATGGCCGCCGACGAATCGTCGTCGTCCTCAACGACACCGATTTTGGCGTCTGGAAGGACGCGCAAGCTCTGCTGGACTGGGCGCTCAAGGCATGAATTACCTCACGCCATCTGGCAGCTTGATTCCCATTCGGCGCTCATGTGGGTAATAGGCCTCGCGGTGATAGCGATGATGCCCAACGGGATCCAAGGCACGCCAAGACGAGTCCATCTTCTCACGGAAATCACCGCAACTGCTCAGCAGACAGGTAATCAATAGATTACCAGATAGAAGATAGCAGGCGCTTGAACGATGGTTCGAAAAGGAGAGCATTTGGAGATGACTGAATGAACCACTCCATTCACGGACAGTAAGGGACTAGGCAAGCGCTACATCACGTCAGCGAAGGTAAATGAACTCACTGCTCATCATGAGCGCCTGAGCCAGTAGGTTCCATGATTGATGCTCGCGCTTAGTGGGATCCGGCTCGGTGGAGGCGAGGGCTGCTTCTGCGGTGGTGAGGAAGTCACGAGCACGGCGGAGATCTGATTCCGTGGCTTCGCGGGCGAAAGCCAGGCGGCAGGCGGACCGAAGGCGTGTATCAAAGTCAGGCTGCTGCAGGAGCCGCTGAGCAAAAGTGGCCGCCGCATCCAGTGCAAGCCCGCTATTCATGAGCAGCAGGGCCTGCGGTGAGACGACGGTACTATTGCGCAAACCCGTTGAGGTGGATGGATCCGGGTAGTCGAACTGCTGAAAGAGGTCGTAGAGGTTATTTCGAATGATGGGGAGATACAGTGCACGGCGAGTGCTCCCATAGGAGGTGAAGTCCTTGGAGGTGTGATTGAAGACGAACTCGCGATTGCGGCGCGGAATGGTTTTTCCGCCGATGGTGGTGTCGAGACTGCCCGCGACATGGAGAATAGCGTCGCGGATTTCTTCGGCTTGAAGACGCCGGAGTGGGAAGTGATGCAGAAACTTGTTCTCGGGATCAATTTGCGACTGTGAGCTGAGAATGGTGCTGCTTTGCAGGTAGGTCTGCGATGTCAAAATAAGGCGGTGGAGTTCTTTGATACTCCACCCGTTGCTGCTGAACCAGTGTGCAAGGAAGTCGAGCAACTCAGGGTGCGTGGGGGCTTGACCAAGAAGACCAAAATTATCCACGGTGGGAACGAGGCCTTGATTAAAGTGCCAGGTCCAGACTCGATTCACGATGACGCGGGAGGTAAGCGGGTGTGTGGCACTGGCGAGCCAACGTGCGAGTTCAAGACGCCCGCTTTGATCGGGCTTAAACTTGACGTTGGTTTTCAAAGACGCCTGGATGACCTGTGGGAAGCCGCGTGAAACGGGCTTGCCAAGGGCCAGGTGATTGCCTCGAATGTGGACGGGGAGGTCTTTGAGAATGGTTGCGGCATCATGAACTGCGAGAGTGGTTGGTAGGTCAGGCAAGCCGTTTTCAGTGGCAAGCATGAGGTCCTGAAGCCGACGCACGTTTTGGGCAACGTCTGCAGGATAGAGCACTATGGGCTCAGGTGGGAGAGCGAGGAAGCCCTTGGCGTCGTCAAGGGCGGCACGCGCCTGCTCAATGATGCTGTGCGAGCTTTTGGCTTTGGACACTGGCGCTATTTTCTTTGCCTGTGCAAAGAGCAGTAGGTAGTGCCCACGGATGTCCTCGGCCGTGCGGTTCTCACGCATGGCTTTCTGCCATGGCTCGAAAACTGGGTGATCTTCATTAGCCGCGAGCCAGACACGGCAATTCAGCAGCACTTGCGCGCGGAGATGATGCTTCTCAGCAATGGGCTTGGCCTGACTCAACGTGGGCGCTTGTGGCAATTCGGTGGCGGCGATGAGATAGCTCACGGCATCTCGGCGGACTTCATCTGTCAGCAGCGCGTTGGCAGCGGCTTGCGCTTTGCTGACGGCCACTTTTTGCTCATTGAGAATGCGCTCGGCCGATTTGATGGAGGCGAAGGCCTCAAAGTCACCCAAGGGCGCCTCATAAGCCGTGCTGAGAGCTCCAATGCGGTCACGACCAATGGTGCTGGTGCTTTTGAATATGGCGGCGAGTGCGTAGTAGTCGTCTTGAGGGATGGGATCGAACTTGTGGTCGTGACAACGCGCACAGCCAAGTGTGAGGCCCATGAAAGCACGTCCGACGACGTCGATCTGCTCATCGATGACGTCCATGGTGAGCTTGTCTTTGTCAGGCTCAGCCAATACTTTGGCTCCGAGATTCAGGAAGGCGGTGGCGGACATGCGACGATGGCGCGTGGCCAAATCCGGTGATTCGAGCAGGTCACCGGCGAGTTGCTCCGTGAGGAATTGATCAAAAGGCATGTCCGTATTGAACGCTTGGACTACAAAGTCGCGGTAACGCCATGCCGTGCCGAGGGCGATGTTCTCATCAAGACCGTTCGAGTCGGCATACCGTGCTACATCAAGCCAATGGCGTCCCCATTTCTCGCCGTAGTGCGGTGAAGCGAGGAGGCGGTCGATGAGCGAGGCGATGGCTTTGGGTGTGGCGGCGTTAGTGCTCAGTGCTGAGTGCTCAGTGCTGAGTGTCTTGGACTGAGCACTTAGCACTGAGGACTTAGCACTTTCCTTCTCACACTCTGCCACAAAGGCCTCTGCCTCCTCAGGTGTCGGTGGCAGGCCCGTGAGGTCGAAGGTGATGCGACGGATGAGGGTGCGTGCATCTGCAGGCGGAGCGCGGGTAAGACCGTTGGCACTGAGCTTGGCAGTGATGAATTCATCGATGGGATTGGCCGCTTGTGATTTGAGCTTGGCGTTGGCTTGGATGGGACGAAAGGCCCAATGCTGGGCACCAGCAGCAATGTCGATGATGCGTGGCGCGCTGGTTTTAGAGGCCACTTCACTCCGCGGATCAGGTGCGCCGATTTTGACCCATTCTTCGAGCAACTTCACCTCACTGGCCGGGAGCGCACCTTTCGGAGGCATTTGGGTATCTTGATTGTGATAACGGACGGCTTCAATGAGGCGGCTTTTGTCGGGATCACCCGCAACGAG
>JANOBP010000185.1:0-11992 GCA_031411715.1 Verrucomicrobiaceae bacterium
CTTCGGGTCGCGGTGCGGGGCGTCGCCGTCGATCTGACGCCAGACCGCGCCGTCCTCCAACCGCACCGTCCACTTGCCCATCCCGTCGGACCGGGCGCTGAGGATCACGCCGGTGACCTGATCGATCTGCTCGGGCTTTTCCCCGCGCTCGTTGAAACGGTTGGGCTGGGCCTTTGTACTCACTGGACTTGTGCTCTTCGTCGCATGGGCCGCGAATGATGACGTGCGCAATTTGAAAAGTGATCTCGGTCCGGCATCACTAGTCTTGGGCCTAACCTTTGGGCTGCTGCACGTGAGTTATGCCGTCGCCGTGTTCATCCGCACGCGGCCAATAGCGGAGGTCGTAGCCGAATGATCGACTTCGACCAACTCGACAAGCTCATTCATGAGAAGAGTCGGCTTTCCATCATGACACTGCTCTCCGCCCGCACGGAATGGGCTTTTCAGGATCTCAAAGCCGAGCTCGGCATGAGCGATGGCAATCTCATCACCCACATGCGCACGCTCATTGCCGCTGATTACGTCAGTGAGGATCGTGACGAAACCGGCACGCGTCCACGCACCACCTACAAACTCACCACAGTCGGCCGCAAAGCCTTCAAAACTCACATCGACCTCCTCGGCCAGATCGTGAAGGCAGCACAAGCCTCCTGAGTTCTTCATATCCATTCACTTTGCCACACAAAGCTAACCCAACCCACACACAAATGAAAATACACCTCGCTCAACATCACGGCATGTGTTTCGGCGTTCGTGACGCCCTACGCGCCACGCACAACGCAGCGCAACGCACGCCAGTCACCATCCTCGGCCAACTCGTGCATAATCCACTGGTCGATCGGCACCTGAAATCCATCGGCGCACAAATCGGTGATCTCAATGATCTCCAAAGTGCTTCAACCAATCACGTTGTTATCACCGCCCATGGCTCATCCGATGCCAATCGCATGGCATGGCGCGATAGTGGCCATGAAGTGATCGACACCACCTGCCCTCTCGTTCACAAAGCCCATCAAGCGCTGACCATGCTCGTGAACGAAGGCTACCTGCCCATCGTCATTGGTCAGCGTAACCACGTCGAAGTTCGTGGCCTCATTGGTGACCATCCACAGGCAATCGTGGTGCTCAGCGAAGACGATCTGGAACAAATACCTCCGCATTCTCAACTTGGCGTTGTTTCACAGACGACACAGCCAATTGAAATCGCGCTACGACTCGTCGCCACCATCAAGCAGCGCTTTTCCACAAGTGAGGTGCGCTTCATCGACACCGTCTGCCATCCCACCAAGCAACGCCAGACCGCACTGGAAGATCTCTGCCGGACCTGTGACTTCGTAGTCGTCATCGGCGGACGCAATAGCAACAACACACGCCAACTCGCACAGAAAGCCACCGCGCTTGGCGCTCGGGTCATGCAGGTCGAAAGCGCCGAAGAATTGCGCCCTTGCTGGTTCGCGAATGCTCAAAACGTCGGCGTCACCGCTGGCACCTCCACGCTCGATGAAACCGTGCACTCCGTCGTCGAGCGCCTCCGCCAAATCGCCGCCGAACCAAGAACCACACCCGCCAACGACTTCCTCCGCATCTCCCTCCAAGCCGCCTAACTCACCTACCATGAACACCCAACACTGGATCTCTCACTTCGAAGCCAACACCAAGCTCAACAACGAACTCATTCTACCAGAGGCACCATGTGCTCTGGCAGACGAGGATCGTGCTTCTCTCGCCCGCTCCATCTCCATCTTCCAACTCGGCGAAAGCGGCGGTGGCACGCGCCTGCGTCGCTACACACGCAGCATCGCCACTCTGGAGAACCTGCGCGGTTACCAGCGCGCCGTGGACCTCTTCGTCGCTGAGGAGCAAAGCCACGCCGCACTGCTCGCACGCACCGTGCTCCATCTGCGCGGCACTTTACTCCAAAAACAATGGTCCAACTCCATCTTCCGTTGGATGCGTGATCTCGTGAACCTCGAGTTCAACATCCAAGTCCTGCTCACCGCTGAGCTCATCGCCGAAGTCTATTTTGGCCTGCTCGCGCTGCGTTGCAGTGATCCCGTCGTGCAAATCGTCGCCAAGAAACTGCTGCGTGACGAGATGGGGCATCTCTCCTTCCAACGCGACTTCTTGTTCGAGCGCCTGAAGAGACTCACACCCGCCATGCAGCGTCTTTGGCGCTGGCAGTTCCGGGCTATCCACACTGCCACGGCCATCGTTGTCGCCTGGGATCATCGCTCATGTCTCCGTGCCATCCATGTCACACCCGCAGATTTTCGTGCACGTGCAGCACGTTGCTGGGAAAGCTTCCAATCGAGGCTGGAGCGTCGATTGAATGCGGCGGAGTCGATCACGCCCAATCGCTGCTCTCCACATTCGGATACAGCTTCTCAAGCAACAACTTGAGACAGTCCGTCATGAGGTGGCGGGACTGGCGGAAGAGATTCTCAGGCATTGTCTCTTTTTGGACGCCGTTCTTCCACAGCAAATCGATAGCATCCGCATGGGCATCAAGGACGGACTCGACCGTCTCATTCCAATGTTGGGGCTGAGTGCTCTCCTTCCACTCGCCACGACCACGACCGAAATGGCTGATGGCGAGATAGGTCAGTAGAGAGAGCTTCACTTGCTCACGGAAATGCTCGCGCGACCAGCGCAGTCGGTTGTCACTGCCACGGACCAGATTGTAGCTGCGAATCAGCGCGTAGGCACCCACACCCATCGTTAAACCACCCAGCAGCGCACCACCGCCAAAAGTCAGTCCACCAAGCTTCAAATCCGCAATCAAGCCGCCCATGGCACCGCCGGCAAAACTGCCCAGTACACCCCAGATACTCTCATTCACGCCCTGCGGCAGGTGGAAGTGATCCCGTGCGACCTGGCTGAGTTCTCGACCCGCTGCACCGGCAAGACCGTGATTTTCGATGAGCTTGTTGGTCGTCTGCTCAACACGATCCGCCAGCTGCGCCGCCAATTTTTGGCGCGCATCATTGTATTCGCGATTCAATTCCTCCCGCTGCCAGCCAACGCGCTCCAGCAACGTCTCCGCACGCACGGCGATGCCATCCATGAGAGCCGCCGTGAGTTGCTCCGAGAGCAGCCTCGCGGCACTGCGAAAGATATCGAGGTTACGCTGATGCCAGGCACGCTTGATATGCTGAAAGGTGGCTATTTTCGAGCCTTCCATGAGTGGAGTGAGCACCTCCATGAGTCGATCCTCCTGCACCCAGCAACGAGCAAAGGCATCCAGAGCCAATACTTGGCGCACGTGTTTGAACGGCAGCAAATGCACGCGCCAGGCTTCGATTTCGGCAGCTTCGACCTCAGGACTCTGCGGCTGTCCCGTTTGATTTAGCAGGACGACTACAGGTTTATTCACCCATGAGAGGATTTCCATCTCAGGAGCAATGTGTGTGGCCGCATCTGGAGGTTCGGCCGCGTTGACGAGGTAAAGGACCACATCCGCATCATCCCGCACATTTTTCAAAGCCTGCTGGCTGCACCAAAGCGGCCGATCCGTGATGCGGTCCCACGTTTGCGAAATGAACCAAAGCACCGGGTTCCGCTCACGCTTGAGGCGCTTCATCAGCCGCGCACTGTCGCCGAAACCCGGGGTGTCCCAGAGGCGCAACACGCTACCGTCGGCTTTGAGCAAGGTATGCGATTCGTTAAAGAGCGTGACATGGGCTGCGTCACGCACCTCACCGATGTCACTGCGCAGCAGTGTCCGCGCCAATGTGGTTTTACCAGCATTGGTGTGCGAGATCAGGCTCAGCGTGACGATGTCCGTGTCACTGCGCACCTCCATCTCCGTGCCGGAGGCTGGAACAGAAGTGCTGGAGGACATGGGGGCGAGAGTGGGCATCTTTCAGGGTTTACGTTACGCTTTCTGGGAGAGTTCTCACGCCGACATCTTTGCGAAGAGCCACAATCACCTCGCTGACCAGCCCTTCGAGCATTTCGCTCCACAACTTTTCACGCCCTTCGATTTTATCATCCGACCAGCGGCCACTCAGACTCGTGCCATCGAGAAAAACGACAAACTCAGGCTCCGCGTGCTTCGTCAGCAGGCGCTGGCGGATATCATTGACCAGTCGGCGTTGCACCTCCGCTTCCGGCGTGGTGGCCATATTGAACAAAAGCGTCACCTGCGCCGATTTCGGCTGCCACAGCGCCACAAAGTCATCTTCCTCGCCAGCCGGGATGCGCACATACTCAGCGCGTGCCATGCCGCCGAAGCGCTCACGCACACCACGGTCCCACACCTCACGGTGCGCTGGCGTGGCCTCCATGCCGTGCACCAGCACTTCGATGCGATCCTCCCCACCCGCCACCGAGTGTAGCAGCCTCCGCACATACGGCCCCCAGCTCAATGAACGCGCACGTTTAGCGATGGCACCATTCACACGCGCCGCACCGAGTCCGGCCAGCAGCACGCGTGGTAAAATCACCAACACCAGCAAAGTCCCCGCATACAGATGAATCCAAGTCAGTGCCTCGGCAGGCTTCTCAGTAAGACCACGAGTGCGATGCATGCCATGAACTTGCTCCAGTGGGATCGGTGTGTTTAGAGCACTCGCCGCAGGTTTAAAGAGCAGGCTAAAAAAATGTTCCGCACCCTTTTCATCCAGCAGCGTGCTTTCCCAGACCGCATGGTATTCCTTGGACCAACCACGCGCATACAAGGCCACCGCCCCCCCCAGCGCCAGTAACGCAGCAGCGATGTGCAGCCAGCAGCGCACGCGCGCATGCAGCCTGCGCCACGCAAGCGGCCACGCCAGTTCTTCAAACCGCTCCCTCACGGCCGCATACTCTTCTGCACCGCTCTTCTGCCGAGCTCGCGCAAAGCCATGCGCCAGCATTTCCGCCAGCCAACCACCGCGCCCAGCCAGAGTGGATACGGGCAGCAGTTCACACACCAACCCGTGCGTGATCACCACCGCATTCCAAGCCAGCAAACCCACCAACGGAAGGGCCAGCAGATTGAACTCACTCTCCTGCCCCAAATCCGTCATCCAAAATCCCGCCACCAGCACCAGCGCCCAGCCGATCAGAGCCCATCGCCAGCGCCCATGCGGCACCACCAGTGACTCCAGCCGCCGGATCAAATCACCGCGCCAGCCTACTGCCTCACGCTCCAGCCAGTCCGCCCGTTTGTTCAAAAAAGACTCCGCTCGTGAATCCAGCCCATCACCCTTCACATCATCACTCACTAAGCCAGCACGCGTATGCGCTGTCGCGGCACGACGGCGTTCAGCATGGACCAGCGCGCCATCGGCATCGCCTTCTTCGAGAGCACGCCATCTCAGCATGCGCAGCCAGTCGTTCCATTCCATTCGTCAGTTGTGTGAGGGAGACCAAACGTAGCCTGCTACTCGCAGATTCCAAGAATCATCCACCAGTTCGATCCGAAAAAACAGCCTACTCATCTTTGCCAGGCTTCCCGCGCTTCAGCTTGATGGCACCACGATGACGCTTGGCTTTCACCATCTGTTTTTTGACGCCACGAGGCCGTGGACGATTCTGGCGCCGCGTTTTTTCACGCGCATTTTGCACCTCAAGTTTGGCGGCGGCAAAAATCGCCTCCAGGCGATCACACAGCTCCACGCGGGCAACGTGACGATTTTGCGACTGCGAGCGCTCACGCTGACAGCGCACCTCCACGCCACTCGGAATGTGCCGCAGCACCACCGTGGATGAGGTTTTGTTGATTTTCTGTCCGCCTGCCCCAGTGCCACGGATGAAGCTCTCCTCCAGATCATCCTCAAGGATGCGCAGGCGCTGCATGCGTGTGCGCAGAGTGGTGTCATCAGAAAGTTCGGCCATATTCGGAGGATGCGGCGGCCCATGCGCATCGCAACTGGCATCTTCTCATCAACAACGTGTGACTTCTGCGAAGACCCGAAACTCGAGATGGCTTTCAATCAAACTTTCACCGTCTCCAGCAGCTTCGCGATGACCTTCTCGACCGTGACGCCTTCGGCTTCGGCTTTGTAGTTTACGAGGATGCGGTGGCGGAAGACGGGGAGGGCGAGGGCGCGGATGTCGTCGTGGGTGACGTGGGCGCGGCCGGCGAGGAGGGCGCGGGTTTTGGCACCGAGGACGAGGTTTTGGCTGGCGCGGGTGCCGGCACCCCAGTTGACCCATTGGTTGATGAAGTCGGGAACGCCGTCGCGACCGGGACGGGAGGCGGCGGAGAGGCGGACGGCGTAGCGGGCGATGTCTTCGGCGATGGGAACTTTGCGAACGACTTGCTGGAATGCGAGGAGTTGCTCCCCGGTGAAGAGGCGCTGCACGGGCTCGCCTTTGCCGCTGGTGGTGCGGGTGACGACAGAGACTTCATCGTCCTCGCTGAGGTAGTCGATGACGATGTTGAGCATGAAGCGGTCGAGCTGCGCTTCGGGGAGCGGGTAGGTGCCTTCTTGCTCGATGGGGTTCTGCGTGGCTAGGACGAAGAAGGGCTCGGGAAGGTGCATGGTTTTGCCATTCACGGTGACTTGATGCTCCTGCATGGCTTCGAGCAAGGCGGCCTGTGTTTTGGGCGGTGTGCGGTTGATTTCGTCGGCGAGGATCATGTTGGCAAAGACGGGGCCGCGGCTGAAGACGAGCTTGCGGCCACCTTCGGGGCTGTCTTCGAGGATTTCGGTGCCAGTGATGTCGGAGGGCATCAAGTCAGGCGTGAACTGGATGCGCTGGAAGCTGAGGTGGCAGACGTCGGCGACGGTTTTGATCAAAAGAGTCTTCGCGAGGCCCGGTGCGCCGGTGATGAGGCAGTGGCCGCCTGAAAGGAGGGCGATGAGCATTTCATCAATGACATGCAACTGCCCTACGATGACCTTGCCGACCTCCGCAAAGAGCCGCTGACGTGTGGTGGCGAGTAGTTCGACGATTTGGCGTTCGGTGAGAGGGGCGGAGTCGGATGGAGATGACATGAGAGGTGATAAGCAAGTATGAAGAGGATAGCAGGCGAAGAATCAAACGTCGGATGAAAGAGGGAGATTGCCAAAGAGTGTGCTTTGCATGAATGATGACACGGAATGCCTCACACCAACTCGCTTAAGGAGAAAATCTGGACTGGAACCGCTGTTTCAGCGGGTGTGGCGCATGCGGTGGTGCATGTGCTGAAGGATCATTTTGATGAACCGGATGAGGATACGATCGCGCCTGGAACGGAGGAAGCCGAGATGCAGCGGCTACACGCGGCTCTGGCGGCAGCGCGGGCGGATATCGAGGCGCTCCTAGTAGAGATGGATGCGGATGCTGGAAGTGCGGAGAGCGAGATCTTTGAGACGCACCTGCTGATGCTGCAGGATGGCTCAGTGCTCAAGCAGGTGGAAAAACGGGTGAGAGAAACACAAACCTGCGTGGATGCGGCCTATTACCGGCTGATGAGCGGGCACATTGAGGCACTGCGGGGCCTTCAGGATGCTTTTTTGCGGAAGCAGTATCTGGATATCAAAGACGTGACGCAGCGGGTGATGCGGCATCTGCGAGGCGAGCTTTTGCAAACGCCCATGTTTGACGAGCCGGTGATCATCGTGGCGCACGACCTGACGCCATCGGACACCGTGGCGCTGGATCGCAGCAAGGTGCTGGGTTTTGCCGTCGAAGCTGGCAGCGCGGTATCACATGCGGCAATCATTGCCAAATCTCTGGCAATTCCTGCGGTCGTTAAACTGCATGGGATCTGTGATGCGCTGCACAGTGGTGATGCGGTGCTGCTGGACGGTGAAGGTGGCCAATTAATCCTGAATCCGACGGCGGAAACGCTGGCACGTTATCGCGTGCGAGAAGAGCAGGCAGAGCGGCGAGAAGACGTGTTTCAATTGAATCGGCATGAGCCTGCTCTGACAACTTGTGGTCGTGTCATCTGTGTGGGTGCGAATGCGGAGTTCCTCGAGGAAGTGAAGATTGTTAAGGACAGTGGCGCTGAGGAGGTGGGGCTGTTCAGGACTGAATTTCTGCATCTCGAAAATCCAGATGCATCTGAGGATGAACTGGCAATCGCCTACAGCACTGTGGTTCAAGCACTGGCACCCCAGAGAGTCGTTTTCCGCACGCTAGACCTCGGCGGTGACAAAGTGGATGAGCGATTGGTGGTGGATCCAGAACCCAATCCATTCCTTGGCTGGCGTGGCATCCGCATGTCGCTAGGAAGGCATGATCTTTTCAAGCGCCAACTGCGCGCCCTGCTGCGTGCGGCCCTGCACGGCCGCGTGGGCATCATGTTTCCCATGGTGTCTGGTGTGGAAGAGGTCTTGGAGGCGAAAACCATACTGGCGGAGTGCGCGCGTGAGCTTGAAGCGGAAGGAATCACTGTGCCAGAAGAAATCGAGGTCGGTGCGATGATCGAGATCCCAAGCGCCGCACTCACGGCGGACTTGATTGCAGCTGAAGTGGACTTTTTCAGCCTGGGAACGAATGATTTAACGCAGTACACCATTGCCGTGGATCGGTTGAATGATCGTGTTTGTGGACTCTACCAGCCAACGCATCCAGCTGTGCTGCGACTCATCGAACTTTCCGTTCAAGCCTCACACAGGGCTGGCATCCGCATTGGCATGTGCGGCGAGATGGCTTCTAATTTAGCGCTGACGCCTTTGATGATCGGCCTCGGCTTGAATGAACTGAGTGTGGCCTCGGGGCAGGTAGCGCGCGTCAAGCATGCGGTGCGCAGGCTCAATGTGGCCGCTTGTGAAGTGCTCGCGCGCGAGTCTATGAAACGCAGCAACCCGGCGGAGATCTTAAGTCTCAGCCGGGCTGTGGCGGAAGGGTGTTACCCTGAGTTGTTCGCGTGAGCTTGCCGCAGTTTATGCAGCGGCCAGTTTGGCTTTGCGCACAGGTTTGCCAGGAGTCCTAGGAACAATCGTTGGGCGGAAGGCATCACCAAAAAGATATTGGCGCGCGCTATCAACCTGCCCCATCACACGGCGGTGCCACTTGGTGAATTCCTTTCCCAAACGGTCTTCGGCTTGGCTAGTCTGGAGCGCGTCGTTGAGCGACATACGCTCAAGGCCAAGTTCAAGATGGAAGGTGATTTCCGGAATGTGCAGTTCGACGGCTTCAAACATGTCCATCACACGAGCTGCATAGCTGGTGTCCCAAACTTTGTCGTCCTCGTCATAGCTGCTCGTCACCAAGTGGGCGATGAGGTATTCGGCGTTATCCGAATAAATCTCCGCAGCTTCGATCACGCTATCAAAGCTTTCTTGATCCGCTGTCACTGGCAAGACGACTGAGACCTCAACACCAGCCTCATTGAGGATGTTTTCGAGTTCGCTCGCTTGGTAGAACTTGTTAAAGAATTCGCCGAGGCCCGTGCCTATTTCCAACACAGTGATGGGTGCCATGTCGATTTCAGCCAGAAACTGGCGAGGTGTCAGCGCATCAGCGTCAAGCTGAGTGGCTCCTGATGTGAGTGAGGCGCCATCTTCGGCAAGTGTGAGGTGCCTGTGATGGACGCCATACTCGCTAAGATAACGATGAAGGCACAACGAGAGCGTGCTCTTGCCGGTGCCGGGATAGTCGTTCTGGATGATGATGAGCTTTTTCATGTGATTAGTTTTGGTTAGCACGGCCATTGTGCAAATTATAATAAATATTGCAAGCATAAATATTTAATATTTACATAATTTATAGAAACACCGATTTCTCAGTCCTGCCCGTTGGCGTCTTTGGACAGTCCTCCCCCGCCCTAGTTCAAAGGTCAAAATCTGAAATGCGGCACAAAAAGCACATTCAGCCGTTCAGGGTTGGAATGCGTCCTTTGGCGCTCATTCAGCCCGGATCGCCACGGACCTACCGTGCGCATCCAAACCTTCGACGCTGCTAAAAGCACTCACGGCTGCCACAGATTTCGCACAACTTTCGCGATCCAGCCGAATGATGCTCGTACGCCGCTGGAACATGTCTGCAGTGATGCCAGGGAACGACTTCCCAGAGCCGCCGGTAGGCAGTGTGTGACTTGGTCCGGCCAAGAAATCGCCCACGGCCACTGGCGAGTGATTGCCAAGGAAAATCGCCCCCGCCGTGCGGATCAGAGGCAAAATCGCTTCTTCGCGTGTGGTCACTAAACTCAGGTGCTCCGGAGCAAAATCGTTCACCAGCCGAGCTCCATCCTCTAAACTCGACACGAGCATGCAGAACACGCTTTTCTCCAATACTGGCTTTAGCTGCGCCTGCCGAGTCAGCGTGCGCGCCTGACGATCCACCTCAGCCACGACAGCATCGAGCAATCCTGCGTCATCTGTGATAAATCCAGCCATGCTATCCTTCCCGTGTTCCGCTTGGGCCAAAATGTCCGCCGCGATGAATGCCGCATTGCCTGAGTCATCGGCTAAAATGAGCACCTCACTAGGCCCAGGAAGCAAATCGACCGAACAAACGCCAAATACCTGCCTTTTCGCCTCCACGACGTAGCTATTCCCTGGCCCAAAAATTTTGACAACTGGACGAATCGTCTCCGTTCCATACGCCATTGCCGCTATGGCCTGCGCACCGCCGATTTGATACACCTCCGTCGCTCCAGCGAGTTTGAGTGCAGCCAGCAGGCCAGAATTCACCGTCCCATCACGTCCACAGGGCGAGCAGACGACGATTTCAGGCACGCCAGCGGCAGCGGCAATGGCTACGGTCATTAAAACGGTCGAGACTAATGGTGCGCTGCCGCCTGGAACATAACAGCCCACGCGCTCGAAAGGATGAAAAACCTCACCCACAAGCGCGCCTTGCTCATTCCGCTGACTCCAGTCCTGACGTAGGCTCCTCTGTGCAAAGGTCCGCACATTCCGCGATGATGACTCCAATGCAGCCTTCAATTCGATTCCTGCCTCTTCCCAAGCTGCCTCCAGCTCAGCCTGCGGGATCCGCAACTGGTCCGCCGTTAATATGACCCCATCGAATTTCGCGGTGAACTCCAATACCGCAGTATTCCCACGTTCACGCACAGCATTGATGACGCCGGTTACGACCTCTCTAACCGCATCACTAGCCTCAGCACGGCGGTTCAAGGCCGCAGCAGTCGCGGCAAAATCTGCATCAGTGTAGCGAATCGTCTTCATATCTTGTGTTACCTGCCAAGCGCACAGCGAGCGTCAAGGATGATGAGTTATGGGTTGAGGGTCCTGACGGAATGGTGGATGGGAATGCGAATGAAAGACTTGTTTTTGGAGAGACGGCTATACGGCATTCTGGACCTCGGCTATGTTGAGCCAACCGGCGTGGAGGGAATGACCGCTGCCCTGTGTGAAGGCGGCGTCGATTTGTTGCAATTGCGGGCCAAAAAGGCATCAAAGTCCGATATCGAGCGGCTTGCGCGAATCATGCAGGCGGTCATGAAGGATTTTGCCATTCCGCTTATCATCAATGATCATGCAGACATCGCAGCAGAGATTGGGTGTGAAGGTGTCCATGTAGGCCAGGACGATGAAGCTGTGGCCAAAGCTCGTGAGGTGACTCGTGGGCAATGCTTCGTGGGCAAATCGACACATTCCTTGGTTCAGGCCGTTGCCGCACAGGCAGAAGGGGCGGATTACATCGGCTTCGGGCCCCTTTACGCGACCGGGACGAAGCCAGATTACACCCCGATCGGATTGACTCATGTCCGCGAGGTCCATAAGCAGGTAAATCTACCCATTTTCTGTATTGGCGGCGTGAATGCTGCGCGCCTGAACGAGGTTGTGGCTTCTGGCGCACAGCGCGTGGTCGTCGTTTCCGCGTTTTTGCTTGCGAAAGATATCCGCAAGGAGGTCAGGGACCTTAAAAAGAGACTGAAAGCATAAGCGCGATTAAAGAGCGACCGCCGGAGAAATGAATCTCCGGCGGTCGGTAGTGAACTGAGAATCAGTCCCAGGCTTTAAGCCTGAGCTAGATTAGCTACCAGAGTCGTATTTGACCTGGTTGTTAGCAGAGTCATAGCTGAGGTAAGCAGCTGCCTTGGCTTCTTCATCGTCGTCGATTGGGCCCGAAGTGAAGGTCTTGCCTTGGAAGGCACCGTCGG
>JANOBP010000186.1:0-2818 GCA_031411715.1 Verrucomicrobiaceae bacterium
CACCAACACCAACACCACCGAAGTCTTCGAAAAAGCCTTCTTGGAAACACCCCACCGACGCCGATGGTGTGCAGAAGTGGCAATGGTTCATCGAAGTCGAGCCCTCACCCGAGCTGGTGAAATACCTGCGCGACGACAACACCTTCAGTCTCATCCCCTCCGCGTCTCCCAAGCCCCTCGACAACGCACCGTCCTGGTTCTTCATAGCCAACAACACAACTACACTTCAGTCACCGCAAGGAAGCCTACGACTCATCTTCAACGACAAAACCCACATGCTGTATGCCACCGACAGTGGCTCTGGATTCCGACCCGGCGCTCCGGAGCCCTTGAAGGCTGCTCCCGCCCAAACGCCCCTCAAACGCTTGCCAAAATAAGGGCACCTGTCCTGAACGGGTGGGTGGCCGGTGGGCCTACTCCTGGGCCATCATGGCTTTCAAGCCGGCGAAGAAGTTGGTGTTTTCTTCCTGGGTGACGGTCTCGTTCATGTGCCGCGTATAGTCGAATTCTTCGATGAATTTGCGGTCGAGTTCTTTGAGGAAGGGGCTGGGTGTGGAGCTTTGTTTCTGGCCCCATTTCATGCGATTCCGCGTGTAGCTGATGGTGAGCTTTTGTTTGGCGCGTGTGATGCCAACATAAAGGAGGCGGCGCTCTTCATCGACGCGGCCTTCCTCATAGCTGCGGCGGTGCGGGAGGATGCCCTGCTCGATGCCGGGGAGATAGACGACGGGAAATTCCAGCCCTTTGGAGGCGTGCAGGGTGATGAGGCAGACGCCTTTTTTCTTTTCGATGTCGTCCTTCTCCTCGCGCTCGTCATGGAGGCAGACTTCGTCAAGGAAGCCGCCGAGGCCGCCTGTGCGGTTGCGCTGGTCGTAGTCGTGGAGGCTGGTGATGAATTCTTTGATGCCACTGTCCCAGCGGGAGAAGTCCTCCGGGTCTTTGGCACCTTTTTTGAGGAACTCGATGTAGGCGAGCTCGACGATGAGTTGCTCGGTCATGGGGCCGATGAGTGTGCCGGGCGCGCTGGCAGCGGCGGAGTATTTACTGATGAGCGAGATGTAGCCGCGCATGGCGAGGCGTCCTTTTTCTGGGATCTGACGCTGGAAGTCGGGATCACACAGCGCGACCCAGATGCTGTGGCTTTGCTCCATGCTGCGCTCACGTGCGAGCTCTGCGGTGGCGGTGCCGATGCCGCGTGTGGGTGTATTGAGCGTGCGGAGGAGGCTGATCTCGTCGTGCGGATTGTGCAGGACTTTGAGGTAGGAGAGGAGGTCTTTGATCTCACGGCGGTCAAAGAAACTGCGGGCACCGACGACGCGGTAGGGGATCTTGCGCTGGCGGAATGCCTGCTCGAGGACGCGTGACTGGTCATTGGTGCGGAAGAGCACGGCGAAGTCCTCCAAGGGCTGCTTGCTGGCGAAATGGGCCGTCTCGACTTCCTTGGCGATCATGTCGGCCTCTTCCTTCTCGTCCTTGGTCATGATGAGACGGACGTTTTCGTTGCCGTTGTTGCGACTCCAGAGTGACTTGGGTCGGCGGCCCGCGTTGTTTTTGATGAGGCTGTTGGAGGTGTGCAGGATGGCGGTGGTGCTGCGGTAGTTTTCCTCGAGTTTGACGACGTGCGGATTGGGGAAGAAGTTTTCGAATTGGGTGATGTTGGTGATCTCAGCGCCGCGCCAGCCGTAGATGGACTGGTCATCATCACCCACGACGCAGACATTGTAAGGTGCCGGCACCAAGGCGCGCAGGAGGCGCATCTGGAGTGAGTTGGTGTCCTGAAACTCATCCACCATGACGTAATGATGCCGCTGCTGCACGATTTCACGCACGGAGGCGACGTCTTCGAGCAACTGCACGCCGAGGAGGAGCAAGTCGTCGAAGTCCATGACGTTGAGCGCACGCATCTCATTCTGATAGCGCTCGTAGATGGCGGCATCGAGTGAGTGCTCAGCCTCACCAAGGCTTTTGGCATCGTTTTTGGCCTTGCTGACGCGGGAGAGCGCGACGGAGGCGTCGAGCGTCTCATCCTTGGTGAGTAAGCCGTGCAAGACTCGCTTCATGAGGCTTTCCTGCTCACTCTGACTGTAGATGACGAAGTTTTTCTTGTAGCCAACGTGCTCGGCAAACTCACGCAGCAAGCGGGCGCAAAAGGCGTGGAAGGTACCGATGACAACTTTTTTGCCCAGACCATCACGCACCATGCCTTTGACGCGCTCACGCATTTCCGTGGCAGCTTTGTTGGTGAAGGTAACGGCGAGGATGTTCTTCGGACTGATGTTTTCATTCACCATGTAGGCGATTCGCGCCGTGATGACGCGCGTCTTGCCAGTGCCTGCACCCGCGAGGATGAGCAGCGGGCCGTTGATGTGCGTGGCTGCCTCTCGCTGCTGTGGATTGAGTGTACCCGTGAAGGAGCTCATGATGGGCTGCCACTCCTCACTGGCAGGCCAAGCTCACGCCATTGGCTCAAAACATGCGGCAGCAGTCGGTGCTCGGTTTTTTTGATGCGCTGATGCAATACCGCGGCGGTATCACCTGGTAGAATGGGCACGGCTTCCTGGGCGAGGATGCGACCTGCGTCGATTTCGGCGGTGACGAGATGCACAGTGCAGCCGGTTTCGTTGTCACCAGACGCCAGAGCGAGCTGTGGAGCGTTCGTGCCCTTATGTTTAGGCAGCAAGGATGGATGTACATTTACGATGCGATCGGCATAAGCGCTGATCACCGGCTCTTTGAGAATGCGCATGAAACCGGCAAGCACGACGACATCCACACGCGCACGTTCGAGATGCTCGAAGATTTCCTTCTGGGCTGCTTC
>JANOBP010000187.1:0-1360 GCA_031411715.1 Verrucomicrobiaceae bacterium
CTTACCGACGATGGTTATAAGCACTTCGCAGCCTTCCAAAAACTAACATCGATTGCCTTTTTTCATCCAGCGTTTCGTTCGGATAAATTCACTGGCAGTGGACTCGCTCACTTGAAAGCGCTGCCAAGGTTGGAGAAATTGACCTTTGCAGGATCGACCGCTGGCGATGCGGCCTTGGAGGCCATTGGGCAGCTTACGCAGCTGAAGGAGTTCCGCACTTGGCACACCGCTCAGACCCAGGCTGGGAATGCGTATCTTTTGAAGCTGCCACTCACCTCACTGCGCATCGGCCAGCGCCTGCCGAGTGGCAAAGATTCGCCAGTCAGCTTCGATGAATCGACCATGGAGATACTGGCGCAGATCAAGACACTCGAATCTCTCGAACTCACCGAGGCACGGCTCAGCGCCAAGATCATTCCGCATCTCAAAGCGTTGCCCAAGCTCGCTAAACTCAAGTTCGAGACAGTGGACATCTCCGCAGCCGATGTTGAGGCCATCAAAGCCGCGCTACCGAGCTGCAATGTGGACTTCAAGCCGATGAGCGATGCCGACAAAGAAGCGACGTTGGTGAAAAAGCTGCGCCTTTGAGCGTTTGAGGCTAGTGTGCATCCCAACCTGCTCCACATGATGAATCAATCTGCCCTCAAGTGGTCCCTGTTCGCTTCGCTTGTGGTGTCGAGTCTCTCGGCGGCACCGCCATGGAGATATTCAGGCAGCGGTCCGTGGTCGCCGCCTACGGCGGACTTGAGCAACGTTTATGACCCACCGGATGCGGTCATTCCGATGGAGGCGATTGCCAGCGAAAGCCCGCTGCAGATCACGCTCAAGATTTACTCCTCCACCACGCCTTCGAGCGGCAACAACACGAATGTGTCCGGGACGTATGACATCTTTCGCAAAGCGCCTGATGCGAGCAGTTGGGGCGCTCCCATTGGCACGGTCACGGTGGGAACGGCGATCGCCACTTGGGACGATACCAATGTGTCGGTCGGGCAGATGTATGAATACGGTCTGGCCAACACGGGGACGACGGTCATGAAATTCGGCAACGTCCTGGCCGGGATCAAAGTGGACCGGACGCAACCCAGGGGCCGCATCGCCTTGGTGGTGGCCGCTGACATCCCGGTTCTATTGCCCATCGAGTATGCGCAGTACAAGTCGGACCTCGTGGCGGACGGTTGGGTGGTGCATGAGGTCACGACGCCGAGGGCGGCCGATTATTTGTCGAACAGCACGGGAACCAACGCCCTGTCCACCGTCACAGTCGGCAGCGGCGGCACGGGCTACGTCAATGACCAAACCATCGTCTTCTCCAACGGCACGTCCACGGCACTGGGCACGATCAAGGCGACGACTTCTC
>JANOBP010000188.1:0-5515 GCA_031411715.1 Verrucomicrobiaceae bacterium
CGGCCAATTCATGTGTGCGAGCCTGCGGCGGGCCATTGTGCTCTCCGAGGGCGATTTGACCTTGTGCGATGTGATGGATGACTCCTGGCGAGATGCGGTTGATGCACACGAAGCACAGACCACCCATCACGCGTTGTGAGCCAAAGTGCTGTGCGAGGAAGTCGTCACTGCCGAGGCCGTTTTGCAGTGTGAGCAGGATGGTGTCCGGTTTGAGCAGCGGTGGCAGCAAATGCAGCAGCGCTTCATTGGCGGTGGCCTTCATCGCGATAATGACGAGGTCACAAGGGCCAATGTCCGGCGTGGTGAGATGGCATGGCACATGAGGCAACTCGAAGTCGCCCAAAGGACTGTGAATTTGCAGGCCATGCTGGCGCACATGATCGAAGTCTGAGCGCATGAGGAAGTGCACGTCGTTGCCATGCTGTGCCAGCCTGCCGCCATAGTAACAACCCACCGCGCCGGAGCCGATGATGGCGATGCGCGGTGTGAACTGGTTGGTGGATAACATGGCGGCGGAGTGTGTGCAGATGCTCGGTGCTGGCAAGAATTACAACGGAGCAGGACTTGCCAGCGGGTATTTTGCTCCTAGTTTTATCAGCGTGAGCCACTCCGTATCCCATCTGTTGCACCAAGTGAACCTCCTCTCCGCATTCGAGCGGGTGGAGTTCCTCGCGCATCTCGTTCGGCCACAGAGCAAACCAGAAAGTGATTGGACGGAAGATGACTTTAGCGCCATGGCGGCGCAATCCTTCGCCAGACTGGATGCCGAGGAGGAAGAGGATGGCCGCAGCGCTGCCTAATCGTGGTGAAGTCTGGATGGTGGACTTCGGCATCGCCGCAAAGGTGCGCCCCGCAGTCGTTTTGAGCCAACCATATGCGGATGAGGATCGGGCTTTGTTTGCGGTGATCCCTCACACCACAGCACTGCGTGGTTCCAAGCTGGAAGTAGCCCTCCCTGCTTCATTCTTGAACAAAGAAGGTGCCTTCATGCTGCAAGGCTTCTCGACCGTGCCACCGCGGCATTTCATTCGTCGGCTTGGCAGCTTGAATGCAGCTCAAATGAGTGAACTGGCTGCTGCGGTTCGACAATGGCTGGGAGTTTGAAGGGATATCTCACTTCACCATCATATAGTGCCTCACCTTGCCGTGCTTTTGTTTGTTGGTGAGCAGCGGCAGGTCGAGGTGGAAAAAATGACGGAGGGTTTTGGTGTGGTGCTTGAGGATGCGCTTGGCGGCATCCTGGAGGGCGGTCCAGCGCCGCCATGGGTGACTGGGGGCATGCGTGATGTGACGGAGCAGGCTGAGCCACTCGACGTAGGCGCGGGAGATGTCGCCCTCGGCGATGCCGGCGCGCATGTCTTGTGAGCCGGGGCGCTCTGGATGAAGCAGGGCATCGAGTAGCTCGGCGGCACCTTCGCCATAATCTGTGGGAAGGCCGTTTTCGAGATAACCGTGATGATTGATGAAGCCGTAAGTGCCGCGGCAGACGGCGGCGAGGCGCTCGGAGCCAGCAGCGTGCGGAAGGTCGAATTTGGAGCCGCTGCGCAGATTGGCGACGTGGTGGACGAGTTCATTGGCGTCGTAACTTTCATCTTCGAGTGCTGCGACGATGGCAAGGCCTTCACCATGCTGGAAGAAGCTGAAAATTTCACCGCGTCGGGTGGGCACGCCATCGGCGTCGATGAGGCCGAGTGAGCGCCAGGCATGAATGGGCGAGCCAACGCGCGGTTCTTTGTCTGAAGTGGATGCGGCGGCTGTGTGGACGCCTGTTTCATTTCGCACGACGACTCCACGCTCTTGCGGTGAGAAGAGCAGACGCTGATGCGAGTCTTCATAGGCCATGACTTCGACGGGTGAGAGATCAAAGCTCGCGAATACGAGATTCTCCTTCTGCACGGTGCCGATGAACTCGGGTGGCACGTCTTTGATGATGTCCTGGCCACATTCGAGGATGACGGCGGCGATCTCACCTGCATGGAGCACGGTGATTTCTTCCAGGGCGATCGTTTCAACTTTGCGCGGGAGCTTGAGCAAGCGGCGAATGGCCTTGGTGGGGCGGATATGGTCTGCAGGCTCTTCCACAGGTGTGCCGAGGCTGATTTCGACGCCGTAGATCACTTCTTGGTCACGCCGAATTTTTCCAACGCGGCCGATGCCGTGTGCGAATTTCGCCGCGAAGGCGGGAACTGTCAGCGTGGCCCATACTCGCGATAAAGGCACGCGCTGAAGCGCATGACGGTGCTGGCGCTCCCACTCGCCCGTGGAGCTTAAAATTTGGCGCTCGGTGGCTTCGAGGCCGAAGAGCGCGGTGGCGGCCTCAAGTGGTGGATGCGGGTGGGATGGCTCCTCGGCCTCTAAACCGAGCAACGGCGGCACTTTGGCGAATAGCCGCTCAGCAAAGATCTGCGCGGCCTCAAAGGGGTTCTCTTGTTTCAACGCGGCGTGCTTCATCACGCGGATGAAAATGGGCCAGGCGAGCAAGGCACTGCGATGCAGCCGCGCAGGCCGCGCATCCATCAGAGAAGGGCTTTCACGACTGGTCACGACGTGGCCACGCTCATCGAGTCCACGGCGGCCTGCACGGCCATACATCTGCAGCAGCTCATCGGGAGCGAGTTTGTGCTCACTAGTGCCATCATGATAGGACGTGGCAGCGACATGCACGCTGCGAACGGAGAAATTAATGCCGGCTGCGAGGCCCATCGTCGCAACGATGGCGCGTAGTTGGCCCGCTTTGGCCAAAGGCTCGATCACACCAGCGCGCGCAGCATAGGAGAGGCCACTGTGATGGAACGCGATGCGGCGCTCGATGAGCGTGGCGAGATCCTTGCCGCAAACCGCACGCTGCTCGTGCGTGAGATCGAGTGGCTCGCCTTGTGGGAGATCATTGGCGAGCTTTCTGGCGATGGACTCAGCTTCTTTACGTCGTGGAGCAAAGATGAGCAGCGGCGCGAGGTCACCGAGCATCACCGCAGCGGCGAAGCGCGGCCAGTAATGATCCAAGGCGCGTGTCATGCGCTGAGGTAGTGCCTCAAAGGAGACTTCTTCCAATGGCACTGGACGCTCGCGTGTGAGAACGACTTCTGCTTTGCGGCCGAGGCGCTGCATCCATGCGGCGATGTCTTCTGGATTGGCCACCGAGCCGCTGAGTAGGAGCAAGCGCGTATTTTTGGGAGCGAGGGCAATGGCGGCTTCGTAATTGGCTCCGCGTGCGTTGTCGGAGATCATTTGATACTCGTCGATGACGAGCATGGCGGGCCCTTCACCGCGCACGAGGCGCTCAAGTTGCGTTTCCAGCGTGGCGACGATGACTGGCGCATCTGGATTCTCGGAGACATCGCCAGTGGCAATGCCGACGTTCCATTTGGCGTCTTTCCACTCGGCGTATTTGTCATTGGCCAGTGCGCGTGTCGGCACCGTGTAGATGGCTTGCCCCTGAAGATGGCGGCCCTGATGCAGCAGCTCGAAAATGTAAGTCTTTCCAGCACCCGTAGGCGCACTCACCACGACATCCGTGCCACTGCGCAGCAAAGTCACCGCTTGGTGCTGCCAGGGGTCGGGGAGTTTGAGCTGATTGATGTTCGGGAGCATGTTATTCACAGTGCGTCGCCTTGGTTACGAACAACTTCAGGCAAACGCAACCAAGGTTTCTGACACGGCTTGCTTGAATCCCCACCGCAGTGCGGTATCGCTCAAGTCAGATGGATTGCCGCCAAAATGAAATCGTTACCAGCCTCATGGCCTCGTATTGCGAGGTAGGAGGGATCAATCATGTCGATTGTGGGAATTTGCCGTCCAAGCGGGCCATCGCGACGCTGTGTGAGGACCTGCTGCATCTGCTGTTTCCGGGCTTTTTCTCAGAGGAAGCGGTGACGTCGAAGGAACTGGAGTTGATGACGAATGAACTCGTCGCCAGCATCCGTGAGCGACTGAACGTGGAAGTCCGCCGCAGCATGCGACTGAATGGCGAGCAAGCGAACCGGGATGCAGAGGTGTCTGGGATCGTCTGTCGGTTCCTGCTGGGTCTGGCAGAGGTGCGCGCGCTGCTGCAAACTGACGTTGAGGCAGCGTTCGCGGGTGATCCAGCGGCGCGTAGCTATGAGGAGATCATTTTGGCGTATCCTGGACTGGAAGCGATCTCGATCCAGCGCACGGCTCACGTCTTGTACCAAGAGAACGTGCCAGTGATCCCGCGCATGATGACGGAGTGGGCGCACAGCCGCACCGGAATCGACATGCATCCAGGCGCGGAGATCGGAACGCACTTTTTCATTGATCACGGCACGGGTGTGGTGATCGGCGAGACGGCGACGCTGGGACATCATGTGAAGCTTTATCAAGGCGTGGGCCTCGTGGCGCGCTCGCTTGCGGCCGGGCAGGCACTGCGTGGCAAGAAGCGCCATCCGACGCTGGAAGATCATGTCACGGTTTATGCGAACGCGACCATCGTCGGCGGTGACACCGTGATCGGTGCGAACAGCACGATCGGCGCGAATGTTTTCATCCTGGAAAGCGTGGCGCCAGGCATGCTCTACGCGCTAGGAGAGCAGGAGCACAAGGTGCAGGTCAAAAAGAAGAAGTGACGCATGCTAGGACTCTCACAGCTTAGTTTTGATTTCTCCGCACTGCCGAAATGGGTGCCGTTCATCTCGGTGCGTGAGAGCACGCCGGATGCACCGCCAGAACTTGTGCCAGAGGCGGAGATGACGCGTGATGAAGCCTTGGAAATTCAAGCGAAGGGCTGGCTGGAGCAACTCGGGCTGACCGGCATGATGAAAGTGCTCACCGTGGAGTGGAATTCCCGTCTGCGCAGCACGGCTGGCTATGCACGACATCCGAAGTGGGCCATCGAGCTGAATCCTCGTCTGCGTGAGTTTGATGGCCAAGTGGAGCGCACGCTCAAGCACGAGCTGGCGCATTTGATCGCGTATCATCGCAGTGGCCGGCGGCGCATTGAGCCACATGGCGTGGAGTGGCGGCAAGCCTGCGCAGATCTCGGCATCCCAGATGAGCGCGCATGCCACACGCTGCCGCTGCCGCGTAAAACGGTGACTCGTAGTTTGGCTTACGTCTGCCCTGGCTGCCAGAGTGTGGTGAAGCGTGTGCGGAAATTTCGCCGCCCGACGGCTTGCAGTGCCTGCTGCAATATGCACAGCGGTGGGAAGTTTGATTCGCGCTTCAAGCTGCGGCTGGTGCAGCCGTCATGACTCTGGAAAGGTCCACGACTTCTTTTTGACGGGTTTGAGGTCCGTGCGGCCGAAGCGCTTGCGGAAGCCATCAAAAGCCGTGTCGGAGCCATCCGCTTTCATCTGGTGAACCATGCGCAGCAACTCACCGAGCCTGCCTTTCGGAAACCCCGCCTTGTTCGCGAACCAGCCGAGGTATTCCGCCGGAATGTCGTAAATCGGCACCCCGTTGGGCGGGAAATGCTGCGGTCCGTATTTGCCAAACGGCATGCAGGTGCGCCCGATCTCCGCCAGATCGGCACGCATGCGTTCAGCGAGGTCGTCCACGG
>JANOBP010000189.1:0-3558 GCA_031411715.1 Verrucomicrobiaceae bacterium
TTTACCCTGCATGCGGAGGAGGACGGCTTGCTGATCACGTGCTGCTTTGTAGCCACCGTTTTCACGAAGGTCACCTTCGGCACGGGCGATCTGGATTTCGCGCTTGTTCTCAGGGATCTGGACATTGACGAGGTCTTCGACTTCGAGCTTCTTGCGCTCAAGGCTCTCCCAGGAGACGATGAGGCTGTCATCCTGACGAGGGCCTGCATTTTCGGCCATCATGGCCTCCATTTCGGGGCGCGTCTTGATGATGCGGGCCATGAGGGAGCGGCGGGTGAGCTCGTCAAATGAGGAGCCGCCGAGGATGCGCTTGGCAAAGAGTCGTACGTCATCTTCTTCAGAGTCGGCGACCATTTCGCTGATGAGTGTGCTGTCATCCGAAAGGAGACTCTGGAGACGACCGGTGCGCTTGGGGCCACCTTCCATGTGGTCATTTTCGATGACTCCGAGGATGGCGTGACCGAGGTCGATTTCGAAGACGGATTCCGCGAGGCCTTTGCGCTCACGGGCCATCCAGATGAGGAGGTCGGAGCTCAAGAGGCGGTTACGCAGAGCCTTCTTCAAGGCGTCAGCGAGAACGTCGAGCTCGTCATTGGCATCAAGCACCGTGGCGATCTCCGCGACGGCCTTGCCACCTGTTTTGGTGAGGTGAAGGAGGATTTCCGTAACCCAGGCGCGATTCGGGAAGGCCTCAGGGAATGCGCGGTAAATACGCGCCAGCATGGCGGCAGGAAGTGACTTAACAGACTCGGCAAGAGTGTCGTGGGTTTCGCAGACGAGGTCCGCGACTTTCATGCTGCCCATCGGTGCGGAAGCTCCTGGCAGGCTCTCGATGAGTTCATCCCGAGCCAAGAGGAGCTGCATGCTCTCTTTGAGATGCAGCTTGAAGCTTTTGCGGACGGTGTCGGAGATGTCTTGAAAGACGGGGACGAGCTCGGTCTTGGCATCTTCAAAGAGGTCGATGTCCTTGGTGATGCTGGCGAGAGCGGCGAGCTTGCCCTTGTGGTCACGTGCAGCGAGGAAGTTTTTCACCATGAGGCCAGAAGGTTTTTCGGCCTGATCACGGAGGAGGAGCTTGTCGGCACGCTTGGCGGGTACGACGACGTGGCGATGAGATTTGAGAGCTTTTTTGGCGTTTTCCCACCAGCGCTTGTATTCCGCCTCACCGACGATTTTGCCTTTGATGAGGTTTTCGAGTTGGTCGAGCGAGAGGGCGTTGCCACTGCTTTTGAGAGCGAGTTCCACAAGGGCAGGGGCATTGGACTTGGCCAGTTCCTTGAGGGAATCGAGATCCGTGATGCGTCGGGCCAAGATGTGGTCAGAAGGAAGGACTTCCAGAGAACTTGCAGCAAAGGAAAGCTTCAAGGCGTGGCCGGGCTTGGTTTCAAAGTCGATGATCAAACGATCTCCAAGCAGATCCCATTCTGTGACCTTGCCGATGCCCCAGCTTTTGTGCTGGCAGCAGGTTCCGGGTTCGAGTTGGGAGATTTTTTCGCCGTCAGCAGCCGAAAGCTTGCCTGCGGCCATTATGTTTTGCACCTCTGGATTCATGGGGGGCGTAGATTAGACAGTGTCGGTGATGGCGCAAAGGAATGTTTGAACGGAAGTGAGGCGGGAAAGATATTTGGCCGTGTTTTTCAAATTCCTGATATTCTCTGTTGCCAAAGGGTGCCTGATTTTGCTATTAAAGAGCTGTCGTATGAAAAATCGCCTACTCCTCACTATCCTTGCTGCTCTGTCGCTCATTGGTCCTGCCATGGCCGACATTCAGTCACCTCCGGGTCATCACTTCAATTGGAGCCGTAAGCTCAGCCGCGGTATCGGTGGTGCTATCTTTAGCCCCCTGGAATATATCTCTGCCTACAATCGCACGCTTGAGCAGGATGGAGCCGTCGCCGCTGTGAGTGATTTCTTTGTCGAAGGCACCAAGCGCATGGTGGTCCGTATTGGCTACGGCCTGTATGAGACAGCAACCTTCCCTTTCCCAAGCTGGAAGCTGACTTATCGCCCCCCATTCTATCGCAAGGAATATGTGGATAGCTGGTGGGGCTATTCGGAGTTCCCACACAACATAGGTGCTCTGAGCCAGACGAATTATTCTCGCTCGCAGAAGTGGTAGTCCGCTTCTGATGATTTCTGAGGCGCAGGCTGGAAACGGCCTGCGCCTTTTCTTTTGCAAAAACACAGCCTTGCTGCCATCTGAGCACCGCCATGCCCGCTGCACACATCGACATCCAGAACGTCGCCAAACTTTCACGCCTCACGCTTACTGAAGAGGAGGCAGAGCGTTACACCCAGCAACTCACCAGTGTGCTGACCTACATTGACACACTCACGGCACATGATCTCGATGGTGTGGAACTCACCGCCCACGCCATTCCCGTGTTTGATGTGTTACGTCAAGACATCCCGCGTCCCGGATTCACACTAGATGAAGCGCTGGCCAATGCACCCAAGCGCACCGCTGATCAGTTCCAAATTCCTAAAGTCATCGAATAATGTCTCTCGCCGCAGCCACCATCAAACAACTTCGCCGCCAGCTAACCGCTGGTGACATCACGCCGCGTGACATCATCCAAGACGTCGCCAAGTCAATCGAGAGCCGCAATACCGAGTTAGGAGCCTATCTTTCATGGGATCTCGAGGCAGCGCTCAAGGAAGCGGATGCTGCTGACCTCTCGCAGCCACTTGGTGGCATCCCGATTGGCATCAAGGACAACATGAACGTCACTGGCCAGCCATGCAGCTGTGCCTCACGCATCCTCGCGGGTAAATACACAGCACCTTATGATGCGGGTGCCATCAAGGTTCTCCGTGCTGGTGGCGCTGTGCCTTTCGGTCGGATGAACATGGATGAATTTGCCATGGGATCGTCCACTGAAAATTCCGCGCTCGGCATCACTCGCAATCCACGTGACATTAGCCGCGTGCCCGGTGGCTCCAGTGGCGGTAGTGCAGCCGCAGTCGCTGGAGACATCGCCATCGCCACACTTGGTTCAGATACCGGAGGCTCCATCCGTCAGCCAGCAGCACTCTGCGGTTGTGTAGGTTTAAAGCCGACCTATGGCCGCGTCTCGCGCTACGGGCTCGTCGCTTTCGCCTCCTCGCTCGATCAGATCGGCCCCATTACCAAGACCGTTGAAGACGCAGCACTCCTGCTCAACCACCTCTGTGGTAAAGACGAGCGCGACTCCACTTCACTCAATGTCGAGGTCCCTGACTTCACTGCTTTCATCGGTCGCGACATCAAGGGGCTGCGCATCGGCATGCCCAAGGAATACTTCATTGAAGGCACTCACGCAGGCGTCTCTGCCGCCGTCGATGCTGCCATCAAGCAACTCGAGTCGCTCGGTGCACAAATTCAGCAGATCTCGCTGCCCCATACCGAGCTCGGTGTCGCCACCTACTACGTGCTCGCTCCAGCTGAGGCCTCTGCCAATCTGGCCCGCTTCGATGGTGTGCGCTATGGCCACCGCAGCAGTGCGGCCACCGACCTCATGGAGCAGTACATGATGTCACGGGCGGAGGGCTTTGGCCCAGAGGTCAAGCGCCGCATCC
>JANOBP010000190.1:0-1578 GCA_031411715.1 Verrucomicrobiaceae bacterium
AGCGTGAACTCGGCTTTGTCATGATCGGCGGCGATGGTGATGGCGGGCCAGGTGTGTTGAAGTTGGCCTTGCTTCATTTCAATGCGGCGATCGTTGCCCACGGCCTCGCGCTGGATCATGCGCCATGTGTTTTCGTCCTTCGTCAAAGCGGTGCGCAGGGCTTCGTTGGGGCCGTAGTAGTCCTTCGCGAACTGGGGCATCAAGACGTGCTCGAGGGTGGCTTCGATGAAGTCTCCCGACGCGAAGCGGGTGACTCCGGGCGGGGGCACGAGGTCGAGTGTCGATGCGTCTTCATTGTGCCGGGTGGCTCCATGCTCGGCGATCCATGGTGCTGCGTCTTTGCCGCCGAGCCGGCCTTTCCAGGCGCGGATGACGATGCCGCGATTGGCTCCGGCTCCACCGTTTTCACCATGTCTCAGCTCGCCTTCGTGGAGGGATATCCATGGCAAGCGGCCAGTGCATTCGAGTGGTGCGGTGCGGTAAGTGTTGCCGCCCCATTGAGTGTTCCATTCTTTGAGCAGACCGGTTTCGTTGCCGAGGGCCATCTTGCGCTCGCTGGTGGAGGTGTAGGTGTCGGCTCCGATTTGGAAGACGACGAAGCGCGAGAAGTCGGTGGCTTGTTGGACATCGAAACGAACGCGATAAACACCGCGCACGATGTCGTCGGTGCGGGCGAGGCTGACGGTGGTGGAATGCGTGATGCTTTGGCCGATTCGACCTGCATAGGTGACCTCGGTGAGACAGGGGCCTTGCTTGTGATAGGTGGTGCGCATGGCGCTGTGCGGCACGCGCGCGCCAGTGGGATTGAAGAAGCGGAGGAAGTCGCCACCGCCGACGTTGTTGGTCCAACCAAAGGGTTTGCCATCGCCCATGGAGCGCACCATGAACGGGCGCACGTCGGTGATGGTGCAGTTGGCCTGCGCTTGATCGGGCTCATAACAAATCGTCTCGCCGAAGGCACCGAGGGCACTCTGATCCCAGAGTTGGTTGTTCCCCCAGCCGATGAGGCTGAGTTGCGCGTGCGAGGCTGCGGCCACACCGCCCCATTGACCATAGGTGATGGTGAGTTCCAGTTCGATATTCGCTTTGGCAGGCAAGCGCACTTGCGAGTTGCCGTGGAACCACTGACCGGCATACACGCCGTTCTCGGGCTCGTTGTGCCAGTTCTTGCTGAGCTGCACGGGGATGCCGGTGGGATTGCCTTCCGCATCACGCAAGATGGCCGAGATGCCTGTGATCGCGGTGCCTATGCGCTGACGAATGCCGCGCTCGCTCTTCTCAAACATCAGCCGTGCGATCTGTTCGGTCTCGGTGGGATTTGAGAGCATCAACTTCACACGCTCGATAGCATCGTTGCTCGGGTTTGCGCCGCCGAGAGGAGCGATGGGCTCGATGCCATCGAGATTGATGCGGTGCCTGCTGAGCGCAGTCTCATAAACAACGGGCCGCGCTGCGCCGGTGGCTTTCTCAGTCGCTACGACGATGACCGGACTCGTTGTTTCAGATGCTTTGCCGGTCACGGGATCAAGCACGAGTGAAACTTCATTCTCACGGCCATCGGTCCACAGTTGATCCGCT
>JANOBP010000191.1:0-13761 GCA_031411715.1 Verrucomicrobiaceae bacterium
GTCGCCGCCGTGCTCGGTGAAGTTTTCCTGCACCTCGACGTGGAAGCCGGCGCTGCGCAGCCGGTTGGCGAGGTCGTCGCGGTAGGAGCTGAAGCCGGGGCCGGCGTCCTTGTGGAACTCGTTGGAGACACAACTCAGAAAGATGTCATGGGCGGCCATGGAGATTTTCTAGCGTAAAGCACGGGCGGTGAAAAGGAGGAACTGGAGGCGTTGTCCTTTACATGCGGTCATCTCTGACCATTCATGCTCGCCCTTTTCCTGACAAAACGCAATGACCACCAAGCTCGACCCCAAATTCCTCGCCCTCCTGACTGATGCTGCCCAGAAGCTCCAAGCGCTGGATGTCCAGAACCGTGTGCTGCCGGAGACCTCCCCGGCGCTGACCGCCAGCGCGGCGGAACTGAGCCAGCAGTTGCTGGATTATGCCACGCAACTGACCACGGCGCTCGAAGCTAAAGTCGCTGCCGATTTGGCGGAGAAAGAGGCGGCGCGCCTTGCCAAGGAACAGGCTGAGGCCGAGAAGGCTGCCGCCAAAGCCCAAGCGCTTGCCGAAAAGGAATCGGCGAAGATCGCTGCGGCTGAGGCCAAGGCGCAAGCACTCGCTGAGAAAGAAGCGGCACGTATCGCCAAAGAGCAGGCGGATGCTGAGAAAGCTGCCGCCAAAGCGCAAGCGCTGGCTGAACGCGAGGCAGCAAAGACGCAAGCGCTCGCCGAAAAAGAGGCCGCACGCATCGCCAAAGAGCAGGCGGACGCTGAAAAAGCCGCCGCCAAGGCCCAAGCCCTAGCTGAGCGTGAGGCAGCCAAAGCAGCAGCAGATGCCGCCAAGGCCCAAGCCATTGCTGATAAAGAGGCCGCCAAAGAAGCCGCCGCTGCCGCCAAAGCTCAGGCATTGCTCGAAGTCGAAGCAATGAGAGCTGCCGCAGCGGCTCTGCGGGCCAAAGAACAGGCCGACCGTGAAGCCGCCAAGATCGCCGCGGCCGAAGCCAAGGCTCAAGCACTTGCCGAAAAAGAAGCGGCACGTCTTGCCAAGGAGCAAGCAGAGGCCGAGAAAGAAGCCGCTAAAGCCCAAGCCCTGGCCGAAAAACTCGCCGCCATGATGGCAGCCGCAGAAGCCAAGGCTCAACTCCTTGCTGAAAAAGAAGCGGCACGTGTCGCCAAAGAGCAAGCCGACGCTGAGAAAGCCGCCGCCAAGGCCCAAGCCCAGGCTGAACGTGAAGCAGCCAAAGCAGCGTCCGAAGAAGCCAAGGCCCAAGCCCTCGCTGAAAAGGAAGCGGCCAAAGCAGCATCCGAAGAAGCCAAGGCCAAAGCCTTCGCTGAAAAGGAAGCGGCACGCCTCGCCAAGGAACAAGCTGAGGCTGAGAAAGCTGCCATTAAAGCACAGGCACTGGCCGAAAAAGAAGCCGCCCGAATTGAAAAAGAAAAACGCGCCGCCGAATTCGCCGCCGCGAAGGCCCTCCAGGACGCTGAGCGCCAAAAAGTCAGTCAAGCTGATGAAGAAGGCCGGGCCAGACGCGCTGCAGCCCGTGAGAAGGCCATTGCCGAACACGAAGCCAAACAAAAAGCCCGTCAAGCAGCCGCCATCGCCCAACTCGCCGCCGAAAAGGCAGCCTTGCTCGCGGAGAAGCAAAAGAAAGCCGCGAACGCCTGATCGGACTCCAATCAAAAGGCCAGCCGGAATGAACCGACTGGCCTTTTTGAATTTCAGCGTGTTGGCGCTGAGTTGAGTTATTCGGCGACTTTGGCGCTCTTGATGGTCACGGCTTCGGTAGGCACGTTTTGGTGTCCGCCCTTGCTGCCGGTAGCAACCTTGGCGATCTCATCGACGATCTCGATGCCTTTGCTGATCTTACCAAAGACGCAGTAGCCCCAGCCATCTTGACCAGGATAGTCGAGGAAGCTGTTGTCCTTGAGGTTGATGAAGAACTGGGAACTGGCGCTGTGTGGATTTGGCGTGCGAGCCATGGCCAGGGAGCCTTTGACGTTCTTGAGGCCGTTTTTGGCTTCGTTTTCGATCGTAGCGGCGGTTTCCTTCTGATTCATGTCAGCGGTAAAGCCACCGCCTTGGATCATGAAGTCAGGGATGACACGATGGAAGATGGTACCGTCGTAGTGGCCCTTCTTGACATAGCTGACGAAGTTTTCGACGGACTTGGGAGCCTTGGCGGCATCGAGTTCGAGTTCGATGGTGCCTTTGCTGGTCTCCATCACGATTTTTACGGGTTTAGCGGCTTCACTCACGGGTGGTTTGGTCTCCTGGGCTTGGGTTGATCCGGTCAGACCAGCAAACACGAGGGCGAAGGTGGCGAGAGTCGGGAAGGTTGTTTTCATGGATAAGTATGGTTGGGTTAGCGGTGCTGGAATAGGCTAAGAGCGATTGATTTGCAACGATCAAATCAATGGCTCCACACGCTCACGGATCAGCTCGACCAGCGCGGGATCCATGAACTGGAAGTCGTCAGGAATGTCCAGAACCTCCACTCGAACCTCCTGCATCACCTCACCAAAAGTCTCCCGCAAACGCTGACGGTGCTCATGCTCCATGACGAGCACGAGATCTGCCCAGCGCAGCAGTTTCTCCGTGACCCGCCGCCGTGCGCTGGCGCTCAAACCAGCCGAAGACACCTTAACCCTGGGATCAGGACGATACACCGCCTCAGCAGTCGGACTGCGCCATTGGTTGCGTGAGCAGATGAATAGAATCTTGGTTACCAGCATTGCCAGAGTTTGACACATCACCCAGTGGAGTGCCAGTGAACCTGTTCATACGCCTCGCATGGGGAGGTGGACAAAGGCGAAATGATGATTGCAATTCCGGCGCAAATATCCCAAGATGAACGGAAATTCGGACAGTTAATTATTAGCAAACCCGTAAGAACAATGCGTCACCTCCCTGCCCTCACTCTTTGCCTTGCGACCTGCTTGCTTGCGTCCTGCTCCAGCACTGGCTCCAAAGTCGCCGCCAAAAAGGGCACCCGCATCTCCTCCGTGAAAACCACGGCCTACACGCACTCCGAGTCTGACCACATCGTCTATGGTAAGGCTACAGCCGTGGGCAATGACCTGAAATACGGCAATGTGCGCAGCGCAGCGGCTGATTGGTCGGTTTACCCAGTCGGCACCATTTTCCAGATCGAGGGCACGCCTTACGTCTATCAAGTCGATGATTACGGTTCCGCACTTGTCGGCACCAACACCATCGACCTCTACAAGCCAAGCAAGACCGACATGAACGAATGGGGTGTGCGCAAGGTGAACATCCGCGTGCTGCGCTGGGGCTCATTCTCCAAGAGCCTGAACATTCTCAAGCCTCGCTCTCATTGGGGACACGTTGGCCGCATGGTCAATCGTATCGAGGGCAACATGTAACAGGCTGCCTCGTGACCAAGTCCGAGCGCGTTCAGTTCATCCAGCAGCGCCTTGCACAGCTTTACCCGGACCCACCCGTCCCGCTGGACCACCGTGATGCCTTCACGCTGCTGATCGCCGTACTCCTCTCCGCGCAATGCACCGATGTGCGGGTCAACCAGATCACGCCCGCCTTATTTGCTCTCGGCAGCACGCCCCAGGCGCTCTCAAAGGTCAGTGTCGAACAAATCGAGGCCATCGTGCGCCCCTGCGGGCTTGGACCGCAAAAAGCGCGTGCCATCCACCAACTCAGCCAGATCCTACTGAGTGAGCATGCAGGTCAGGTGCCTTCTGATCTTGAAGCGCTGGAACGACTACCGGGTGTCGGTCATAAGACGGCGCAAGTCGTCATGGCGCAGGCATTTGGCGTGCCATCCTTTCCTGTGGACACACACATCCACCGTTTGGCTCAACGCTGGGCCTTGAGCAGCGGTAAAAACGTCACTCAAACGGAGCGCGACCTGAAGCGCCTCTTTCCCATCACTGCCTGGAACAAGCTACACCTTCAGATCATCTTCTATGGTCGTGAGTATTGCAGTGCACGCGGATGTGACGGCACCGTGTGTGAAATATGCCGCACCTGCTTCCCAGAGCGCCAGCGTTCCGTGAAGACAAAGAAAGCGTGAAGCGCAAGCATTGCCGGGCGCGTGGCGTTGAGTTCCACGCATGATCACACGCTTCATCTTCGCCCTCCTCGCCCTCACCACAGCAGCAAACGCGCAAAACATCCGCGCCGGCATCATCGGCCTCGACACTGGCCACGTCGTCGCCTTTACCAAAACGCTCAATGCCAACCCGCAAAAACCTGAAGTCATGGGTGCACGTGTCGTGGCAGCCTATCCACAAGGTTCCAAGGACATCGAGTCCAGCACCAAGCGAGTGCCGGAATACACGGCCCAGCTCAAAGAACTCGGCGTCGAAATCGTCCCCAGCATCGACTCCCTGCTCGACAAGGTCGATGTCATCTTCCTCGAAACGAATGATGGTCGCCCTCACCTCGAGCAACTCATTCCATGCCTCGAAGCACACAAGCCAGTCTTCATCGACAAACCCATTGCGGGCACCCTTGCGGATGCCATAAGCATCTTCGAGGCCTCAAAAAAAGCCAACATCCCAGTCTTCTCATCTTCCTCACTTCGGTTTGGCAAAGCCACGCAAGCCGTGCGCGGTGGCAGCATCGGCAAAGTGACCCGGGCAGAGACAGGCAGCCCAGCCTCACTGGAACCGCATCATCCTGACCTCTTTTGGTATGGCGTCCACGGCGTGGAAAGCCTCTTCACCCTCATGGGGACTGGTTGCCAGAGTGTTACACGCAGCACCACCGCTGAAGGAATGATCAAAGTCACCGGCACTTGGAGTGGCGGCCGCAATGGCACCTTCACCGAGGGCAAAGGCTACGGAGGCAAGGCCATCGGCGAGAAAGGCGAGAACTTAGACGTCGGCAAATACGAGGGCTACGACCCACTGCTCTTTGCCGTCGTGCATTTTTTCCGCACTGGCGTCATGCCCGTAACAGCCGAGGAAACTCTTGAAATTTACGCATTCATGGAGGCCGCAGATGAAAGCAAACGCCGCAATGGTGCCGAAGTCACCATCAAAGAAGTCATGGATAAAGCGTGGGCTGAGGTGAAGGCGAAGCCATGATGCTGTGTGCGCGAAAACGTCACGACAGCTCGATTTTGTATCTCGCAAAAATTCTTCCACACAGTCGCTTTTCATCGCGTAAAATTCATTCAACATTCTGCGCGTTAACCCGTCTTAGGCCAAGCCTCACCAACCCCAAGAGGCCAAACCAAGACAAAAATCCCCCACCATGAAAAACCTGCCACGCCTCCTAACCTCATTCACCTGCGCTACACTTCTCGTCACTGGCCATGCACAGCAGCCTGATAACGCCGTGGATATCAAGCAGTTCGACTCAAAACTTGCCAAAGACACAACCCCACTAGCCAACTCGGGCCAAGTCTGTCTCAGCTACGCCAATGTTGCTGAAAAAATCCTTCCCAGTGTTGTCACCATCTTCTCCTCTGGCCCGGTAAACGTTCCCACTATTGATCGCATCCCACCGCAACTCCGCCCCTTTTTCTACCGCTTCTTCGGTGGGCCTGAGGGTGACTTCGGCAGCGATGAAAACGACGAGCCATTGCAGCCTCGCCGCCGTGGCTCACCCACACCACCCACAGAAGAAGACAGCACCCCCCATCAAGAACGCGGCATTGGCTCAGGCATCATCCTGACGGCTGATGGCTACATCATGACCAATAACCACGTGATCGCCGACGCCAAGAAAATCGAAGTCGCAGTTTCCAGTGACAGTGGTGCCACAAAGACCTATACCGCTGAACTCGTCAAAGGTGACCCTCTAACCGACGTCGCTATTCTCAAGATTGACGCCACGGGCTTACGGCCCGCCACACTTGCTGACAGCAACCTTGTGCGTGTCGGAGACGTCGTGCTCGCGGCAGGTGCTCCGATGGAACTCAGCCGCTCCATCACCATGGGCATTGTCAGCGCCAAAGGCCGCAGCAATCAAGGTATTGTCGGTGACAACGCTCCTCGCGGACGGGGAAGAATGAGTCAGATCCCCAATCAGGGCTACGAGGACTTCATCCAGACCGACGCCTCCATCAATCCCGGCAACTCTGGTGGCCCCCTCGTCGATGGTCTTGGCCGTGTTGTCGGGATGAGCACCGCCATCCTATCCAAGTCCGGCATGAACGCCGGTATTGGCTTCGCCATTCCAATCAACATGGCCGTTCACATCGTCGAAGACCTCCTCGACGACGGTCAGGTTCAACGAGGCTTCCTTGGCATTGAGATCCGCGACCTTTCTGAGGCCCTCGCCAAAAACTATGGCGTTAATGACGCAACGGGAGCCCTCATAACCTATGTTAGCCCTGATTCTCCCGCCCAAAAAGCCGGCATTCGTGTCGAAGACATTGTCATTCAAATCAATGGTCAAAGAGTCGATGACAGCAGCCGCCTACGCCTCATCGTCAGCAGCATGAAACCTGGGACCTCCATCCCAGTCGTTGTTTTGCGTGACAATAAGCCCGTCACACTCAATGCCACGCTTGAGGCTCTTCCTGAGGCTGCCCTTTCCGAAATCAGCCCAGGTTCACGCAATACGCCTCGCAAAGCCCCAGGCGCCAATTCCGATGCAGAACTCGTTCGTGGCGTGATCGTACAAAACCTCTCCCCCGCCTTACGTGAGCGCTACGACATACCCAAAGATGTAACTGGCATCATCGTCGCAAAACTTGACCCAGCGAGCAAAGCTGCCGGTAAAGGCCTCGAAGAAGGTGACGTCATCACCCACATCAACCGCAAGGTCGTCACCTCCGCTGCAGAGGCCCAGACTCTCGCCAAGGCTAGCGGGGACACCACCATCCTCCTCCGCTTAGTCCGTAAAGGCGACACCATGTTGCTAATGCTCGACAACAATTGATCGAGACCAACCTCCCAGGGTGGTGGCGACTACACGGCACCACTCACTGCCTTCACGCTTCAAACTCACGCCGTCCCCAAGCCCTGCGGAGCTCTGCTTCTCATGCTCATCGCCATCGCTTGGCGCATCCAGCGTGTGCGAAAGTGTATGCTGTGATCAGGAACCGAATCTTCCGGACTTCACCAATTGATTCACCCACGGCATCGCCACGACGATTGCGACGATGATTCCCGCGCCAAGGTAAAAGCCTCCGCTCATGAACTCCGCCCTACCGAAGACAAGCGCAGCGAGTACGATTCCATAAACCGGCTCCATATTGTAAATCACATTGATCGAAAACACGCTCATGCGCCTCAGCACCTTCATATAGCCCGCATAGGCCGCCACGGTGCAGAGCAGCGCCAAAATCGCCAGCCACAGCGCCGACCTCGCATCCGGCACTGCTGGCAGCACCCCATCCTCCATCAGCGGACGACAAATCAATGCCGCCAGGCACGCCCCACTCATTTGCAGGCACCCGATCACACTCCAGTGGCCACGATGCACCTGCTGTTTGCCAAATGTAGCGAATAAAGCAGCCAGCATCGCTGACACGATGGCCACCGTGAAGCCTTCCCAGTAGCGGAATTCCACCTCGTAGATCAGCCACACAGCGCCCACCATCACTCCGCCCACCAGCAGTTCCATTGGCCGCCAGCGTCGAGTTCCATCCACCAAAGGTTCGATCAATGAACACCACAACATGGCCGTTGGCATTGCGGCCAGGCAAACAGACGCTGTCGCTAGCCGAGCCGACCAGAAGAACAAAATCCAATGCAGTCCCAACATTGCACCCACAATGGCAAATCCACGCGCCTCGCTCCAGCGCATCCTCAGCCCGCCATGCCGCTGAGCCAAGAGCCCAAAGACAAGTGCCGCTATTCCTGTACGCCACGCCACCAGGTCCACCGGTGCCAGGACGATCAGCTTTCCCAAAATCGCCGTGAATCCCCACGCCAACACCACCAGGTGCAGCATCAAGTAGTCACGAAGGGACGTCTTATTCACGCACTTTAGATGAGCAGCACTCAACAACACGCAAGATGTCAATGCCACGCACTTCTTGCCCTTTGCCTACCTCTCGGCCAAACTCTGCGTGATGAACCTCCCCGTCCGCCCACGCCGCAATCGCCAGTCACCCGCCATACGCTCTCTCGTGCGTGAGACGGAACTCACGCCCGGTCACCTTATCTACCCTCTCTTCTTGCAGGAGGGAGATACAGATACTCCCATCAGTTCCATGCCGGGTTGCACTCGCTGGAGTCTCGCAGGACTCATTCAGGAGGCTGGTGAAGCCCATGCACTGGGCGTCCCCGCCATCGTTCTGTTTCCGCGCATTCCAGATGACTTGAAGACCAGGGATGCCGCCGCATGCTATGCTGACGACGGCCTCGTCCCCCGTGCGATCCGCGCTATAAAGACCGCGCACCCATCTCTCACTGTCATCACCGACGTTGCGCTAGATCCTTATAACAGCGACGGCCACGACGGTCTTGTCAGCGATGACGGACGCATCCTGAATGACGAAACCGTTGCCATTCTCCAGCAGCAAGCCCTCTGCCACGCTCGCGCTGGCGCTGACATCGTGGCACCGAGTGATATGATGGATGGCCGCGTGGCCGCCATTCGCAGCGCACTGGATGCCGCACATTTTGAAAGCGTCTCCATCATGAGTTACACTGCCAAATACGCCAGCGCCTACTATGGCCCCTTCCGCGGTGCTCTCGACTCCGCGCCAAAGGCTGGCGACAAGAAAACTTACCAGATGGACCCTGCCAATGCCCGCGAAGCCCTGCGAGAGGCTGCACTTGATGAAGCGGAAGGCGCTGACATCCTCATGATCAAGCCGGCTGGCCCATACCTTGACATCATCGCCAAGATCCGCGCCACCACTCCCCTTCCCCTCGCCGCCTATCAGGTCAGCGGAGAATACCTCATGATCAAATCAGCCACCGCCGCCGGTTGGCTTGATGAAGAAAAAATCGTTCATGAATCTCTCATCGGCATCCGCCGCGCTGGTGCGGATATGATCCTCACTTACTTCGCCAAGCAGTGGTCCGCAGCCCAGCGGACATCATGCTAACGCACACTGAGTGCAGCCTGCTCTGCGGCATTGAGAGCACGCCACTCTCCAGGTTCCAGTGCCAAATCACTCAGCCGCAGGCCGCCGATACTCACACGCACCAACCGCAGCGTCGGAAAGCCCACGGCAGCCGTCATGCGCCGCACTTGTCTGTTTTTGCCCTCTGTTAGAGTGAGTTCAATCCAAGAGGTCGGCACGGATACTCGGTAACGAATCGGCGGCACGCGTGGAGGATGCAGCGGCTCCGTTTCTAATTTCAGCACACCACACGGTAGCGTTCGGAATTCCTTCAATACCACACCACCACGCAGTTTTCCCACCGCCGCATCATCGATCTCTCCCTCCACTTGAGCATGGTAGCTGCGTGGGTGCGCGTGTCGCGGATTCAGCAATCGGTCATTCCATTTTGCCTCATCACTCAACAGCAACAACCCTTCCGAATCTCGGTCCAGCCGACCAATCGCATAAAAATCCGGCGGAAAGCCAAATTCCGCCAAAGTGCGATGCGATGGGTGCTCCTGCGTGAACTGCGACAGCACATCAAACGGCTTATAAAAGGCGATCACCATCTCCAGAGTCAGCCCTTGGTAAGTTCTTCGATTTTTCTGACCAATTCCGCCCGTTGCTGCTGATAAGCCGATCCATTCGGCAAACTCTCTTTGGGGGCAACCAATTGCTTAATGATGCCGACGAGTCCGATGACACCGATCAGGGCAAAACCGCCGCCAAATAACGGAAAGATGCCAGGCGCTCCCATTTGCGATGAAGTCGTTGCAAAAAAGAGACCGAATGCCGTAAACATCACCAACACCACCGCCGGGATGCAGCCAGCAAAAGCCCCATTGGGGAGGTTCTTGGCAGCCTGCATGGCCCTTTCAGGCGCATGATCACGGTCCAACCTTTCCAGCTCATTTTGCAGCGAGATCACCTCAAGACTGTCCGCCATCTTTGAGGTGTTTTCTGCGATCTTGGCCACTTCTTCCGTGAAAATCGACGACTCCGTGCGCTTGACCTCCAGGTGGCTGTGACAGAACTGGCAGGTCACAAAACGCGTCTTCGCCGCTAATTCAAGCGGAGCGCCACAGTGATTGCATCGGACGGAAAGCGTTTCCATGCGGACGAGGCTAGCTTCCGCGTTGGAGATATTCAAGTTCCGTTCCAGCACGCATCACCTCCTCCAGCGCGGCGCGTTTCAGCTCAAATTCGGCCTCCGTCATTCGGCGCGGCACCACATGAGGCTTGTCAAACACCACGGTAACCTTGCTGAATGGCAGCGGCAGTAGAAAACCATCCCAAGTCTTAAACTTGATCGAGCGGCTGTAATGAACGTGCACAGGAATGATCGACACACCGGTCAGTTGCGCCAGTTTCACGATTCCAGGCTGCAAACTGTAACACGGCCCCCGTGGCCCATCAGGCGTGATCCCGATCTCGTAACCCTGCCGCGCTTTCTCGGCGAGTGCAATGAGCGCACTCATCCCCTTCTCCGGTCTCGAGCTAGAACCACGCTCAGCCTCCAAGCCAAATCTCGCACACACATCCGCGATGATCTGCCCATCACCACTCGGACTCGTCAGGACCGTCCCCGGCAGGTGTGGAAACCAGCGCTGATGAATCCAAGGGACCAAAAAGATCCGGTTATGCCACATCGACCAAATTTTCCCGTGGCGTGCTGATTCACCGCACCGCGCTTTTTCAAACAAATCCGCTTCATCACGCACCTCGATTCGCAGAGTCGCAGCAATGCCCCGCATGAGCCATGCGGCGATCTTCCCAGCGTTTCGAATGCGAATCTTTGCCATCGCATCGCCTTCACTCAATCTCCCTGCGACGTCAAGCCATCGCAGCCTGTTTGAGTGCTATCAGCGCACGAGGATTTCACGCTCGGTCGCGTCGATCTCGGCTTCCCAGGCTTTGAGCTTGCCTTTAAGGTCTTCGAGGATCTCGGGGTGCTGATAGCCGAGATCGTTGTGCTCACCGATGTCGTCATGGAGATTGAAGAGCAAATCCATGGTGTTGCCATCATTGATGTATTTCCATGGCCCCTGTCGGATGGCCCTTTGCTTGCGGTTACTGCGGTCGATTCGCCAAAAGAAGGTGCGATCGATTGGCTTGGCGTCGCTGGTGAGTAGCGGCAGAAGATTGATGCCATCGAGTGGCTTCGGCGCAGGTGTGGTGACGCCAGCAGCGGCCAGGAAGGTGGCATGCAGATCCATGGTGATGGCCATTTGGGAGGTGACCTTGCCTTTGGGCAGTTTAGTGGGCCAGCGCATCAGACATGGCACGCGAATGCCGCCTTCCCAAACCGTTGCTTTGTGGTGAAAAAGCGGCGCATTACGGCTATAACGCTCGCCGCCATTGTCGCTGGAGAAAACGACCATCGTGTTGTCGGAAAGGCCTTGTTTCTCCAATTCAGCCAGCATCATACCGACACCACGATCAATGCGCTCGACCATGGCTTTATAAATGGCACGGCTGCCATGGTGCATGCTGTCCTTGGTGACCATCGGTGTATCTGGCTTATCCGGCGCCTGAAACGGGGCGTGTACGGCGAGGTGTGGGACGTATAGGAAGAACGGCTGCTTCGCGTGATCGCGGATGAACTTGGTGGCGCGTTCGTTGATGAAGTCGGTGAAATAGCCCTCGGTCTTCACCGGCTTCAGCCCCTCACGCAGCGCATAGGTGCCGTCGTAATAGGTGTGCTGGTAGTAGTCGGCATGACCGAGAAGCTCACCGAAGTATTCGTCAAAACCACGCTTGGTCGGATTATACTCATCTTTGAAGCCAAGGTGCCATTTACCAAAGGCACCCGTCGCGTAGCCGACAGTCTTGAGGCGATCCGCGATGGTGGTCTCGCTCAATGGCAGACCGAAAGCGTGAATATCCGGCTCAGGCACCCACTCGCCCTTCACGCGGCGGAATTGCTCCACCTGATATCCGAACGCGAACTCCAACCCACAACGCTGCTGCCAGCGACCAGTCATGAATCCGGTGCGCGTCGGCGTGCAGATGGGTGCATTGGCGTAGAAGTCGGTGAATTTCACTCCATCCGCTGCAAGGCTGTCGATGTGCGGAGTCGCGATGTCCTTGCAGCCCATGCAGCCGAGATCTCCATAGCCGAAGTCATCCGCTAGGATAAAGACGATATTGGGCCGCCGCTCCTCAGCTGAGACTGTAAATTTGGAACAAAAAAGAAGGAGACCGAGTGTGGCTAGGGTTCTCATGGCTGAAACGGCACTCACGCGCTCACCCCCGACTTAGTCAAACCGGAGGTGTGGATTTCACCGAGATGGAACTGGCTCGTCTTTTTTCGAGCCTTTTCCTTTTTCTCGGACACCATCAACGTCCGCTATGCCCGCCAAAAAAAAGCTCAACACCAAGCCACTCATCGGTGCCGCTCTCATCAAAGAGACTGTCCGCCGCATTCGCGTGGCGCGGAGTTATTGGGACGCGCACAACAATCGTGCCTGCCGCGGCGAGCGAGACAAGGCGCTAGTGCTTTACGAGTCGCTGAGCGAGGCAGAACGCGAAAAAGTGCCCCAGGTGCTGCGTGTGTGGCTGCGCTATCGGAGTGAGAAGTATTTCGGCGACGACCGCACGCCGCCAGGAGGGGGACGCTGAAGATGAAAGAAACCACCAAAGACGGATTGCATCCACGAAATCGTTTTCGGAGCCGCTATGACTTCCCACAGCTCATCGCCAGCAGTCCGGCATTAGCTGCCTTCGTGAAACCCAATGCTTATGGAGACGAATCCATCACCTTTGCAGATCCGCAGGCGGTCAAGGCACTGAATCAGGCACTTTTGAAGCACGCGTATGGATTGCAGCACTGGGATCTGCCCCCGGGCTATCTGTGCCCACCGATTCCGGGCCGCAGTGACTACCTCCATCATCTCGCCGACCTGATCGATGCTCCGCGTGGCCGAATGACGCGCGTGCTCGACGTCGGCATGGGCGCCAACTGCATCTACCCGCTCATCGGTGCCAGTGAGTATGGCTGGACCTTTGTCGGCACGGAAATTGATCCTGTGGCCTTCGCTTGGGCCAAAAAACTCGCTGCCGCCAATGCCAATGTGTCTAGCTTGATCGAGTGTCGGCTGCAAAGCTCGCCGCTTGAGTGCTTCCAAGGCATCATTCAGCCAAGTGAGCGATTTGATGCCGTGATGTGCAATCCGCCCTTCCACACCTCAGCCGCAGAGGCCGCAGAGGGCTCACAGCGCAAGCAGCGCAATCTTGGCAACAAAACCAATACGCTGAATTTTGGTGGCCAAGCCAGTGAACTCTGGTGTGAAGGCGGCGAGTTGGCATTCATCCGCCGCATGATCACTCAGAGCGTAGCTTTCTCAAAGCGCTGCCGCTGCTTCACCGCCCTCGTTTCAAAAGGCACCCATCTAACCCGCTTGGAACAAGCGCTACAAAACGTCCGAGTCACCGACATGAGCATCATCGACATGGCCCACGGCCAAAAACAAAGTCGCATCCTCGCCTGGACATTCCTCTCAGCCCGTGAGTTGCAGGCATGGTAGCCGAGTTCACGCCCAAGAAGCAACGACGTTACCGCCTCATCATTGTCGTTGCCCTTTTTTCAATCCCACGCTAAACCCGCAGCCATGCCGTTGATCGATCAACGGTGAACTTAACCCAGCAACCAACATGAAAGCCCAAGACGCCAAAAAAGAGAAGAAGAAAGCCCCTCAAAAGACCGCCAAGGAAAAGAAACTCGCCAAGCAGGAGAAGAAAGCCAAGCGCTAGTCTTCCCAGTTCAATGGACGCTCACTCGGCCATT